>JAFXZT010000159.1 GCA_017541145.1 Bacteroidales bacterium
GAAGGAGATGAAATATCTACAATAGTAGAAATTAAAAAGCCCCCTTAGACCATCCAGATAAATAGATTCAATAATGGAGTATCTACAATAGTAGAAATTAAAAAGCCCCTTAGACCCCGAGGCAAAGAGAGTACGGGATTATAAATCTACAATAGTAGAAATTAAAAAGCCCCCTTAGACGTTAGGGATATAATTGGCGTCAAGAAGACATCTACAATAGTAGAAATTAAAAAGCCCCCTTAGACACGATAAAGGAGTACTGGGAACAGCAGAATCTACAATAGTAGAAATTAAAAAGCCCCCTTAGACCGTAAAACAAGATGCAGTTACAGCCGACAGATCTACAATAGTAGAAATTAAAAAGCCCCCTTAGACAGGTGTTTTTTAGATACCACGCCTAAGGGGGTGTCTAAGGGGGTTACAAAAGTATGTAATATTTTTATAATCAGCAAAATAAATGCGGGAAAAATTGGGAGTTAAAAAATGTTAAGGTAAAGATTTTTTACCCCCTTGGGATTTGGCTATGTCAAAGAGCCTGATTGCCAATTGGTTGGTGATTTGGAAAAAGTAAAGCGTACTTTATTTTTCCGCACCTAAATTACGGAAAAAATATGAAAAACACAAGACGAGGTGGTATTTTTTTCAAAAATATACAACCTCAGTGTCGCGATGGATGGCATTGCCAAACTTGCGGACGCTCTTTTTGTCCACATCAAAAATCAGCACCGAGTCGCCGCCGTCAAACTTGGGCGACCAATCGGCGGTGATTTTCTCTATTAGGTTGTCTAATAAGCGGTTGACGTTGACAACCTCATACACAGAGTATTGCAGCCGAATTGCACCGCTCCGCTGCAAAAATTTGGAAAACTTGCCCCGAAGTTTTCCATTGCTAATATCATAACTTACTACCAACATATTGCAATCAGATTAAAAACTGTGGATACTTCCTTGTCTGCGTTTCGCACATAAAACTGCGGTAATACTCGCGCACAAATTCAAAGACATCGCCCTTGTGCGGTATCAGCGCATCGTAAAACATTCTGTAATACTCGCCGCATTTGTCATATTTGAGTTTGTACTCGCCGTTGTAATTATTGAAATCCTCGACCTTGATATCGCCCATTTCAATCGCCCTGCGCACCGTGTGTTCGATGATGCACCTGAAAGGCTCTATCAAATCGCAGATGAGGCTCTTGCGCCTGAACCACAAGCGATGATATACGCCTATGTAAATGTCGAAACCAAACATCCGCACAAAACATTCCACGTAATTGAACAAAATCGTATAGCCAATATCGAGCGTGGTGTTTATGAAGTCGATTTTGGCGCGGGGCTTCCTGCCCTGCCAATCAAACTTTTGGAAATACGCCCCGAAAAACAGTTTGGCGGCGTTGCCTTCCACGCTTAGGAGCGTATTGTACTCTGTGATGCTTGGCAGTTTTGCCAAAGCCGTCTCTATCTGTTCCCTTGCATACATTACAGCCTTGTTTCGCTCGCGTGTGTTGCGTAGTAGCGACAATTGGTTTGTCAACTTGTTTTCCACAAGATGTTTTGCAATAGAAATATCATTCCTGTCCAATTGGTATTGCCGCCGCCGTAGCAGAAAATTCCCTTCCGAAATGTTAGACCAATAGAAAACTGGGCGGAGGTTGAACCTCGTTACCACAATGGCGACATTGTGATATTTGCACTTGTCCAATAGCGGTGTAGTGATAGAAATTGGTCCCGTAATAAACAACGCCAAGACTTTTTGGAATGGAATTTTGGTAAGCACCTTCTTGGCGGTGTTTTCATCGGTGTCTTCCAAAAGCAACTCACCATTTGAAACCCGCAAATTTCTATTGTGCAAACAGTTGACAACAAAAATTGTCCTGTTTTCTATGTCCTTGTGTGTAAACATAATCAGTCTGCATTATAAACGTTGTCACAATCGGTAAAGTGGCACAGATTGCAGTAGATGCAATGTGTGCATTTCTTGGTGTTGATTTCCATCTGTTGTGAAAAATCAAACTCTCTGAACTTCATTATCAAGTTTTCCAATGTACTTCTGTCTTCGCTGTCGGGAATTTTGACATTGTGAAAAACGCCCTTTGATTTTTCGTAAATTGAAATTCTTTCCACCTGATACCCCATTTCGGTTAGGCAGTAGTATTGCGCCCAAAGTTGCACTTTTTGCCCGAGAAAAAGGCTGCCGCCCACTTTGTTTTTCAATTCTACAAGATGTTTTTCGTCTTTCCTATACAAATCAATAACGCCCATCAGACCGAGTTCATTGGAAAAAACTTTGAGGCTCTGCACATCATTTTCGTTTTTGGAAAAAGTTCGGCTGTCTATTTCCTTGTGCGCCGCCTTGCCCTTCACCTGTGGCGCAGCCACAAAAATATCCTCATCCATATCCATAAACGCATTGTGCAGGTATATGGAGTACGGACAGAACAAAAAATCGTTCAATGCGGTGATATTTATGAAGTTGTCGGGCATAGTGAAAAAAAATTTACAAAAATTGTGCAATAATATTTTAAACACGAAATAATTGTAATATAAAAATTTACAGACGAAGCAACAATAATTTTATTAATATTAACATATTTTAACAATAACGATTATCAACATATAAATTAATTTAAATATCTTTGGAACGAAGAATAAAAGACAATTAATGCACATTCTTCAACTTAAACTAAACTTAATACAAATGACTAAGTATCAATTAACAAAGACCCTACGATTTGGACTCACCAAGGTGAGAAAAAAAACTAAACTTGTGGCAGGGAAAGAGGTGGATGCAAAATACCTCAGCCATGAGGAGTTGGATGACTTGGTGATGAGGTCGGAGTATAATCTCATCAAAAGGAATGTGCTTGAATGGTCTAAAAAAAAGGAAAGCGACAAATCTAATTATATCTTTGATGAACTTGACAAGAGATTTGAAGAAATAATCGAAATCGAAGACAGAGATCAACGCAATGCCGAATACGTTGAATTTTTGAATGAGTTCTTCAAAGAGGTAAACCATCAGACTATAAACCAATTGGATGAATCGACTTTTATAAATAAAATTGGTGATTGTAGTAAAGCTATAAAGGAGTATTTGTTAAGTTGGGGAAAAGTATGCAGGCGCATTGATAAAATCACAGTTAGAAAGGATTACTTCAAGATACTTGCTCGTAAGACTTTTTTCAAATACGAATCAAAAGTTGGGAAAAAGAGGACGCCTCTGCCTTCCGAAGTCAAACTATCGGGACAAAAAGGCAATAATTATTTTGATGAACCGATAAACGAAGGCATTTCTCAATTTTGGCAAAATAGAGTTGCAAAAGCATTAAACCTACATTCGCAACTTGAGTCAATGCTTTTTGATTACAAAAAAGCAATAGAAACAGAAAAACACAATCAGGAAAACCCGAAAGGAGATAATGGTTCATTTGACAAGCTGCACCTTGTAGATTTTAGAAAAATGTTTCTATCAGTATGCAGTCTTGTTATGGATAGTTTGCGCCCAATTGTTAATGAACTTATCATAGTGTCGGATAATGTTTCGAAAGACGAGGATAAGTATATTTTGGACTTTGTCAATGACAAAAAAACGCAATGGGATTTGTTCCAACAAATAGAGAATTTACAGACTATATGCAAAGATAACGGTGAAAATATCTTCTTTGGGAAAGCAACGTTCAATAAATACACTTCTGAACAAGCCCCAAATCATCGAAATAATGATATTGCCAAGGTTCTCCGAGAACTGAAAATTGAAAAATTTGTGTCTGATTATATTGACTTGGATCAAGAAGCAATAAATCGAAAAATTTATCAATCAACCCAATCCCGTTTGGAGAACTTGAATAATCCACAGATTTCTCCTATTATCCGCGCACAGTATTTCAAATACAAACCAATTCCAACATTAGTAAGATTCGGACTTGCGAAAGAATTGGCCAAACAGCAAGGAAAAAAATATTCCGATCGATTGAAAGGCATCCAAGAATTGTTTAGAATTTTTGGATCTTCAAAAAGTCCGGCATTGGATTACAAAAACAATAGAACTGATTTCTCATTGGACAATTATCCAATCAAAGTTGCATTTGATTATGCATGGGAAATGTGTGCCCGTTCTGAATACGCTCAAAAACCAGTCGATTTTCCAAAATCAATTTGTGAAAAATTCTTGGAAAAATTTTTTGAATGCAAAAGTAACGAAAAATATCAACAATCATTTGTGACTTATGCCCGTTTATTGAAAATCAATGAAGACTTGGCAACTTTGGAACATTTTGAAAATGAGCCACCCAAAGATATCGAATCAATTTACCAAGATGCGCAAAGATATCTCGATGAAGTGGGGAATTTATGCTCAAATGAGGATAGAGCAGCAATCGCAAAATGGTACGAAGAATACAACAAGTTATGGACAAAAGGCGACCATAAAAAGTTAAAAGAATGGATTGTGTCAAAATCATCTATCATTACTAATTTTACGCAGGCGAAGATGCATTTGGGACAAAAAAGAGGAAGCCAAAAAACTTTTGTTCTTAAATCATATTTCCATTCTTCTTATGGAAAAATTAGAGATAACAATCGATTTGTAAACTCTAATGTTACCGAAGTGTTTAAAACAATAGCCAGCACTTTCGGCAAATCGTTTGCCACAATCAGAGAGTATTTTAACGAAGAAAGTGAAGTAAACAAAATAGAATACGGCGCTGTGATTATCAAAGATAAAAACGGTGACAAATATCTTTTGCTTCAAAAGAAAAATGAAGGTGGTATTGATATGCCTATATTCAATAAATCTGATGAAAATGGTGATTGTGACCTTTATCAGGTTAAATCTCTGACATCCAAAACAGTTAGGAAAATTATTGCATCACCCAACAAATATAACGATTTTTTTGTTAACAATGATGGCAAAAAAATCATTTATCCAGACAAAACAGATTTCAAATACAAGATTAATCCATATGACAAAGAAGAAGTCAAAAAACGCAAAAGAGAATTGTACAATAATGATTTAGTGCGACCAATTATATATAGTTTGACTCAATCTAAATTTGCCAACAAACAAAATTTTGAGAAATATTTTGATTGGACTAAGGCTTTAAAACAATGCTCAAACATTGAGCAATTGTACAAAACAATCGACCAGAAAGGCTATTCCTTGAACCCTTCCAAAATCAGCAAAGAGCAAATCGCGGATTTGGTTAACAATATGAATTGTTATCTCTTGCCGATTGTAAATCAAAATATTACAGCAAAGACAAAGAACGACACAAATCAATTCACCAAAGATTGGAATAAGATTTTCAATGAGGTAGATAAGGATTATCGTATTCATCCTGAATTTACGATGTTCTATCGTTATCCTACGCCGGATTATCCTAAATTTGGAGAAAAGAGGTATTCCCGTTTCCAAATGAATGTAAACTTTCTAATGGAAGTTATTCCGGCTGATGGCGAATACTGTTCACGAAAGGAGCAAATAGAAATATACAATGCTCCCAAAGACAACGAAAATTGTCAAAAAAATGTAGTTGAGAGATTCAACAATAAAATTAAAGCCCTAAAGCCATCGTATTTCATAGGCATTGACCGTGGCATTAACGAATTGGCGACATTGTGCGTAATAGATAAAGAAGGTAAAATCGTTGGCGATTTTGAGATATACAAAAGAGAATTTGACTCAAATCTGAAACGTCAGAAATATACATCAATAGAGACTCGCGACATTTTAGACCTGTCGTACTTGCGTGTTGAAAAGGACGAAAATGGTGAATCTCGTTTAGTAGATTTGTCAGAATCGGAGGTATGGATAGACAGCCTTGATCACGACAAAGGAAAAAGAGCCAACAAACAAATAGTTCACCTCAAACATCTGTACTATTTGCGTTGCATCGCACATTTGTTGCAGTCGTCAGATTACAAATCTATTGTATTAGAAAAACTCAAAGATTGCAACAATCTGAAAGATGAGGAAATAAAAAAGGTATTCGAGAAAGATAAATTTGTTGATTCCTACAAAGGTGGCGAAGCATATACAGATTTGCCATACGATGAAATCAGAAAGTTAATTTCTGATTATCAGGAAATTGAGCAATCAAACCAAACAGAATCGGAGAAGTCCAAAGCATTAAATACACTTTGCCAGTTGGACGCATCTGAATATCTCAAAAAGGGTGTTGTTGCCAATATGATAGGTGTTGTCGTATATGTTTTGAAAAAGTATAATTACGATGCGTATATCTCTCTCGAAAATCTTTGCTATGCATACGGATATAGCAAAGACACATTGTCAGGATATTCAATTACAAGTACTAAGGAAGATCCATATTTAGATTTCAAAGATCAAGAAAACGCGAAATTAGCAGGATTAGGAACTTATAGTTTCTTTGAGGTTCAACTTCTGAAAAAACTTTTCAAACTTCAAATTGAAGAAAATACAGAGTTGATTCCAGCTTTCCGCAGCGTGGACAACTACGAGAAAATATTTTTGTTAAAAAATATAGATAACAAAATTTATCAGTTCGGTATTGTGTATTTTGTTGATCCAAAATATACAAGCCTATGTTGCCCTATTTGTGGTGAACATGGCAAAAAAAATGTTGATAGGAAGAAACATACAAAAAAATATGACGAAGATGAATTAGTATGCAAGCAATGCGGTTTTCATACAAATCTTTCCCATATCGAAACAAGGGTTATGGAAGACAAAACAATAAAAAATAGTTACGATGAGTGTAATTTGAAAGCCATTGTTTCTGGAGATGCAAATGCCGCTTATAACATTGCAATTAGGTTGGGCAAAAACATATACTCAACAATTGCAGACAAAGTAAAGGATTTGCATCACGAAGGGAAAAAATACATTATCGTAAAAGGATAAAAATAGCCTATGAAACTATCAATAAAACTCAAAAACTGTTTCGGCATCTCGAAACTGGAAAAAGAATTTGATTTCAAGAACAATATTAATAGTGTTCTCATATATGCGCCAAACGGAACTATGAAGTCCTCGTTTGCAAAGACTATGCTTTATCTTTCAAAACAAGATTTGCCCGAATCAAAACGTCCACAAACGCCTTGCGACTTATTGGATGATACTAAAACAGCAGTATATGAAGTGAAATTCGACGGTGTTGACATCTCCCCTGAGAATATCTATGTTATGAACGGCGATGAAGAAATCAAAGATTCATCTGAAAAGATTTCTACTATGCTTGCAAGCAGAGATTTAAAACAAGAGTATGATCGTGTTTATCAATCATTAGATGCAGAAAAAAAGGAATTTTTAAGAATACTGAAAGATGTGTCTCATAGCAGTAATTGTGAAGAAGAACTGGTGAATACATTTAAAGAAGATGAAACTGATGATTTGTTCTCTGTCCTTAACAGAATAAAAGAAGAATTGGAGCAAAATTACCCTAATTTTGGTTTCAAATACAACGATATTTTTGACAATAAAAAAGATACTGTTAAAATATTTTTGGACAAGAATATAAGTCTTCTGAACGAATATATCACTCGCTACAACAACCTAATTAGTCAATCAGATTTTTTCTCTAACGACAGTAGGGGTGCGTTCGGCACATACCAAGCTGAACTTATTATCAAAGCCTTAGGTGGAAATGGTTTTTTCCACGCGCGACATAAATTGTCTTTGTCAAGGCAAAATGGAATAAGTGAAATTACCAGCAAGGAAGACTTGGAAAATGCCTACAACCAAGAAATTAAAAAAATTGCAGCAGATAATAGCCTCCAAAAGACTCTCCAAAAGTTTGACAAGGCAATAGGTGCAAATGAGGTATTGAGGGTATTTAAAGAAACTATTACACAAAAACCGCATCTTATACCATTTTTGAATGACTACGAAAAATTTCGTAAAGAAACTTGGTATGGATATCTACATTCAATTATGGATTCTGTACAATCGCTGTTGAATAGTTTCGAACTCAAAAAAGCAGAATTGACTGAAATCCGAAGAAGAGCCAATGAAGAAAAAAATACTTGGAAGGAAATTATAAAACTATACAACAATAGATTTTTTGTACCTTTTGAAGCTGTACTTAAAAATCAAGACGATGTAATATTAAAAGAAAAAACACCCGTTGTAAGATTCAAGTATAAAAACAAGAGCAAATCATACGAAAAAGAACAAATATTGAAAGTTCTCAGCAAAGGAGAGCAACGTGCTCTTTTTATTCTGCAATTTCTTTTTGAAATCGAATGTAGAAAAAAAAGAACTGAGAATAATCAGTTGATTGTTCTTGATGACATTTCGGATTCTTTTGATTACAAAAACAAATACGCAATCATCGAGTATATCAAAGATATAACCGAAAAATTTAATCACTTAAAAATCATAATACTAACCCATAATTATGATTTTTATAGAACTGTTTTTTCTCGCTTAGAATCCAAGCCTATAATTAGGATGGCTGTAAAAAATGATGCCAATGAAATTGAGTTAGAAGAAGGCAAATATGTCAAATCCGTTTTCTCTAAGATTATGATAAAGGGTGTAAAAGACGGAAACGATACAGTATTTGTTTCAATAATCCCGTGGGTTAGGAATCTTGTGGAATATACACAATCTGAAAGTTCAACCGATTTTAACAAACTGACATCTTGTTTGCACATTAAGCCAGACACAAACACTATGCTTGTAAAGAATGTTTATCAAATAATATCTAACAACGTAAAACGATGTGAAGGTGTTGCCAAGTATACTACAGAATCAACACCGATTAAAGATTTTATTTATCAAGTTGCTGACAATTTGGAAAGCGAACCTAATTTGAACGAAATTGCACTCGAAAACAAAACTGTGTTTTCAATGGCTATCCGTCTCAAATTAGAAGAGATAATGATTCCCTTATTAGTTGGTTATGAATCAGAAATTAATAATATAAAAAAAGACCAAACGGCAAAATTAGTTGAAATGCTCAAAAAATATAAACCTGCTGATTACGATAGAATGAAATCGGAAATTGAACAAATGTTAATGATGACTCCTGAAAACATTCACGTTAACTCGTTTATGTTTGAGCCGCTTATAGATTTATCTGTTGTCCACTTGAAAAAATTGTACACTGAAGTGAAGGCTTTATAAGTAATCATCCAAAATCAACACTATACACTATGTCAGCAAAATCTTTTTCAGAATCCATAATGTCCCGCTGCATTTCTTTGGCGAAACTCGGTGCGGGGAATGTGAGCACCAACCCGATGGTTGGGGCGGTGGTGGTGCACAATGGCAAAATCATTGGCGAGGGGTATCATCGGAAGTGCGGAGGACCGCATGCCGAGGTGAATGCCATCAATTCGGTCAAAGACCCTGCGCTGCTGCCTGAATCCGAAATTTATGTGAGCCTCGAACCTTGCGCACATTTTGGCAAGACGCCGCCGTGCGCCGATTTGATTATCGAAAAAAAGATAAAGAAAGTGTATGTAGGCTGTCTCGAC
>JAFXZT010000025.1 GCA_017541145.1 Bacteroidales bacterium
TAACTGTGCTTTTGCGTCTGCTTTGAGTTTGTTAACAACATCGTCAGAGGAGTTTTTGTTGCAGTATTTAAATTCAATCATGTAAGCGTGATGAATGTATCCGAGCGGTTCGAGATACATATCCGTAAAACCGTGGTCAGCCTCTAACTCTGTGTAAGCCAAATAATTTGAATTTTTACAGAAATGCGACAAGAAAAATCCTTTGACGAAAAATTCACCCTGAGCGTCAAAATCTCTAACCGACGAATTGTCTTTCATAACCGAAGCAATATAATTGATGAACGGTTTGCAATCGCCGTTAAAGACAAGTTTTTCCCACAGATAATCCAATTTCGCGGAATCAGTCCGCCATCCGATTGTTTGATTGTAACAATCCGCCATGTAGCGGCAATATTGTTGACGGACGGTGTCGTTAGGAACAACAAAAATGCGGCGGTCTTCTTCGTCAATACCGTAACTCAAAAGTCCCATATAATAAAGCAGACTTTTTAAATTGCTCGGTTTTGAAAGTTCAGCAATGGCAAATTCGGGATTCAAGTCAAAAAATGTTTTGCCGGTATTTATGATATTGAGGATTATTTCTGACTTTTCGCCGAAATCTTTTTCGATTTTCACCATCTTTTCCATTTTGAAAAAGTCGGTTGAAACATTCGAATCAACAAGTTTTTCGGGAATGCGACCACCATTTTCTACATAATTCATAACAAAATACAACGTCATATCGGTGTTAAACACCTTTTCACCATTTACTGCTTCTGACGAAAAACAATAATTGTTGTAATGCTGTTTCATTATGTCAACTAATTGGTCAACAGAATGTTGGAAAACGCCCGTTTCTTCGCGGTAATATTTCAACATTTCTCTGACTTCACTTTCTGAAAATCCTGCAACATAATTAAATTGATTTTTTATGGAAAGATTTCTTGCAATATTAAAACCGCTTGTAACATCGCTCAACGTCAAAGGCGATACTCCCGTTATGAAAATTCTTTCAACAGCGGCATTGTTGTCGGTTGTCATACCTTTTAACACGTTGAAAAACAGACGGAAAAATCCGTCGCCGTGAGTGAGGTTTTTGTAAGCATCTTCGTCAGTAGAAAACAAAGTGTTGGCAAAATTATCATACTCATCTATCATGATGTAGATTTTGTGCGGAGAGTTTTCGACAAGAAGAAGCAATCTTGTTAAGGCAACATCGCATTTATCACCTGCGCCCGCAATAAATGCGGCAGCATTTTCAGGTAAATATTTTGAATATCTGTTAATAAATGCTGTTATTGTATCACACGTTTGTCTGTTAAATGATTCCAGAACATTATTTTTGTTACTGTCAACGGTTGAAAAATTGAACTTCAAAATCATATACTGCCCTTGTTTGGGCGTAGGATTGTTGAAAATATCCAACCCTAAGAAATTTTGCTTAAAATCATCTTTTCTTAAAACGTCGTAATATGCCGCTAACGTATTTAAAAACAGACTTTTACCAAACCGTCTGGGGCGTAAAAACATGATATACTTGGCAGCGTTTTCAAAATATCTGATGTACGCCGTTTTATCAACATAATACGAATTTTCTTTTCGCATCGTAACAAAATCCGTCTCGCCGTATGGTATTCGTCTGAGCATAATTATCTTTGTGTTAGGTTTTCGCACAAAGGTAATCAAAAATAATTGGATTTTAAAATTATTTTTTTTCATTGTCGATTTGTTATAATTTGCGTAATCTATGTTTTTTATATAACTTTGCGCAAATTATAACATGCGATAAATATGGAAGAATTGTTAATAGGACGGGAAAAAGATTTGAAAACCCTAAAACTCTGTTATGAATCACAAGAGTCTGAATTTGTGGCAGTTTACGGGCGTCGGAGAGTGGGAAAAACTTTTTTGATAAGGCATTTTTTCTCTCAGGGTTTCGCTTTTTCGCTTACCGGACTTGACAACGTTTCGATGACAGAACAACTCACAAATTTTTCTATTGAACTTTCTAACTACACCGAAAAAGAAACGCAAGTGCCTAAAAATTGGCTTTACGCTTTCGATATGCTGAGAAAATACCTTGAAACGCTGCCCGAAGGCAAAAAAGTGATTTTTATAGACGAAATGCCATGGCTTGACACGCCGCGTTCAAATTTCATCAGCGCATTGGAGCATTTTTGGAACTCATGGTGTAGTCTGCGCCATGACATCAAACTTATTGCTTGCGGCTCGGCGACCTCGTGGATGATTAATAAACTTATCAATAATCGTGGCGGGCTTCACAATCGTTTGACACACAGAATTTTACTTGAACCGTTCACGCTGAAAGAGTGCAAAATGTATTTCGATGCCAAAAAATTCGGCTATTCTGAAACCGAGATAGCCAACTGTTATATGGTTTTGGGCGGTGTGCCGTTTTATTTAAAACAAATGGACAGGGAATTGAGTGTGGCGCAAAATATTGACAGTCTGTTTTTTAAGCCGGGCGGACAACTTTCAGACGAATACATGAATCTGTTCCGCTCGTTGTTTAAACATTCTGCTAACTATATCAAAATCATTGAGGCGATTTCTACCAAAGGTATAGGGCTTTCGCGGTTGGACATCATCAATAGTACGGGGCTTTTGAATAACGGCGGATTAACGTTGATGCTCAGTGAGTTGCAGTCGTGCGGCTTCATCAGGGAATATTTTCCTGCCGAAAAACTTAAAAAAGAAACACTTTACCAAATAATTGACCCGTTTTTATTGTTTTATTTTCGTTTTGTCAAGAAAAACAGATACCAAAACCCGAATTTTTGGACAAACACCTATTCGTCGCCTATGCACGACAGTTGGGCAGGATACGCCTTTGAAGTACTGTGTCTTAATCACTTAACTCAAATTAAAACTGCGCTCGGCATATCGGGTGTTGATACGAGAGTAGCCTCTTGGCGCAGCAGCAAAATAAAGAACGGTGCGCAAATTGACTTAATCATTGACCGTAACGACGATGTAATCAACGTTTGCGAAATGAAATTTTCCAAAAAAGAGTTTTCAATAACTTCAAAATACGAAAAGGAATTAATCAACAAAATAGAGACTTTCCGTGAAGAAACCGGCACAAAAAAATCCGTCCGATTAACTTTAATTACATCAAACGGCGTTGTCAAAAATAAATATTACGGATTGATACAGAATGAATTAACTCTGTCAGATTTATTTTTATGATATGTTATAATTTGCGTAATCTATGTTTTTTATGGTAGATTGCGCAAATTATAATCCTTTACTCTAACACCTCCAATTTCCACCCTCTGAAAACAATAACCGCAGTGTGTAAATCCCATTTGCGGCTGAGGCATTTTTCTTGGATTCTGTGATCGGACAAATACCGTTCTAACTGTGCTTTTGCGTCTGCTTTGAGTTTGTTAACAACATCGTCAGAGGAGTTTTTGTTGCAGTATTTAAATTCA
>JAFXZT010000160.1 GCA_017541145.1 Bacteroidales bacterium
TACGAAGAGAGTCTCGAATCTATCGACCAAGTTTTCAACTATGTGCGTTATTTTCTGTGGTTTATAGGCGTTAGCACATTGGTTGGCGGCATTATCGGCATTGCCAACATTATGGTGGCAAACGTTCGTGAGCGCACAAGAGAAATTGGCGTGCGCATGGCCGTGGGAGCCACTCCGCAAAGTATTAAAAATCTGATACTTGGCGAAACCATCGTAATAACCCTTATTGCTGGTGCAATAGGCATTTCGGTAGGGTGGATGTTGCTCGAACTTATTGGTATGCTGATAGATGCAATGGGTGTTGACAGTGTTGTTGCCCCGTCGCTTGATGTTACCACCACATTTTTTAGTATGATAGTTTTATTAATCGCGGGTTTGGTTTCGGGATTGCGTCCGGCTACTATGGCGTCGGAAATGAAACCGATCGAAGCCCTTCAATCTGAATAACTATGAAGACAATAAGAACCATAATCATTTGTGTAGTAGTGTTTTTGCTTGGCTTTGTAATTGTCAAGGCAGTAAAAAAATCCAATGAAAAAGTACAAACTGTAACCATTCAGCGTGTAAGTATCGACAAAACTCTTACCATTTCGGGTTATATCGAACCCGACCGTGTTATTGATGTACGTAGCAATATATCAGGCACTTTGCAAAAACTTATGGTAAATCTTGGCGACAAGGTGGAACTCGGTCGCGCTCTCGCAAGCGTAAAATTTGTAAAAGACCCCATAGAACTTCGCCAACTAAAAGATAATATTGAAGTTAGCCGCCGTCGCCTCGATGCCAAACGTGTTCAATTTGAACGTACTCAAAAACTTTATAAAGAGGGATTTGTAAACAAAGAAGAATTTGAACAAGAACAAACCGATTACGAGGTGATGAAAAAGAATCACGAAACCATCGTTGCCGAGTTGGAAATGGTTGAAGGTCAGCAATCTAAAAACAAAGTGTCGAACATAATAAGCGCCACAAACAGCGGCACAATCATAGAACTTCCGGTAAAAGAAGGCGGCTCGGTAATGGCTCGCGGCACATACAGCGAGGGTAGCATCATTGCCCGCATTGCCGATTTTGCGTCTATGAATTTTGTGGGTTCGGTTGCCGAAAACGACATCGATAAGGTGAAAATAGGCACATCAATCGACATTACTACCGCCACCGACCGCGAATCCACAATTCGTGGCGTTGTTACCGAAATTGCGCCCGTAAGCACCCGCAGCAACGGCATTGTTACTTTTGAAATCAAAGCCGCTATTGATAAAAACGACCTTGATTCGCACCATATTTATTCGGGAAGTTCGGCAATGGGCAAAATCTCAATTGCCAAGCGTGACAGCGTGTGGGGAATCAACGAAAAATACGTTTTTTATCGTGGCGATTCCACATATTTCAACACTGTTGACGACCGTGGACGCATTCAAAAAACATTTGTAAAACTTGGCGTAAGCGACGGCATCAACGTTGAAATTATTTCAGGCGTTGATTCTACAACGCTCATTAAATCAGAAGAAAACAAATAATTAATAATCATAAAATTTATAAAAAATGGAAGAAAAAATTATTCAACCACCACAAAAGGAAAGTTTCAAAAAGCCTTTGATTGTTTTAATAGTGCTGTTTGTGCTGTATGGCATTGTCAGCTATTTGCAGACCAAAAGCGTAACTTGGGAAGATTATCAAAATATTATGAGTGTTACGCCAGGAGGTGATAGGATGTCCAAAGATGTAATGCAAAGTTCGTACGACGCTACACAGAATTACGCTTTCGTAAGTCTATTTGGAGGAATTGCACGTGTTATATCAATTCTTTTTATTAGTTTGATTTTGTATTTGGGTTTTAACATCGCTTCCAAACGTCAGGTTTTTAATACTATTTTCAAGTGTGTAATTTATGCTGACGTGGTAATTTTAATTCAGACGATTGTTATGTCATTAATTATGGTGCATTCTCATTATGATTGTTACTTTCAGACACAAGTAGTTCCATTATCGGTTCTTTCATTCTTAAATGTTTGCAATTTAGAGCCTTATATGATTGGAATTTTGAAGTACATTAATATATTTGAGGTAATGTATTTCGGGGTTTTGTCATATTTCCTTGTAAAAAGTATTCCCGAACAACCCAAAAAACAAGTTATCATAATAGCTGCATGTTGCTATGGCATAATATTGATATTAAGTATGTTGAGAGATACGATTACATTGATGGGCTTGGAAAAAATGGCAAATATGTAAAATATATATTTGAAATTATTTGGAGTTTGTCTAAAATAAAGTTGGAGTGCAGATGTCTCGTCCGCAAGTTCTTGTAAAGGCGGGCTGGAAACCCGTACTCCAATTTTTAGACTGACTCATAACACCTTTTTAACTCCCGGAATCCTTATAGTTTAATGCGATTAATCTTTATGGATGTAAAAAAAACTGCCTGAATACAATCCAGGCAGTTAGAATTTAGAATATTGTTAAAGATTATTTCAATGTCATAACGTTGAAATTGCCATTGTCGTAGTAGTATACAACATTAGCATTGAAATCGATTTCGTAAATTACGCCACGGTTTTTAGAGAATTCAATTTGTTTGATTTCTTTACCTGTGGTTTTGTTAACGAGGGCAAGTTTAATGATATCGCCTGCATCAGATGTTTCGCCAGTAACAAATACTTGAATATTTTCGTCGCCTCTTGGAGCGGTTCTTTTCTTTGTGTTAATTTTGAAAGGAACATTCACAGGTACTCTTAAATCTGTCATAGGTAAACCAACGCTCAACGGAACAAAACCAGAAACATTTTCAATTTTTTTATATTTAGCAAATTTTTCAAATGCGGTTTTTAATCTTGGATATACTTTAGCAATTATATTATTGGGGTCTGTGCCTACAAAGATATATTCTCCGTGACCATAAATAAATTCACCATTTTTGCTGCAATATACGCCACTCAATTCTTTAGGTTCATTTAATTTAACTTTCAATACTTCAGGGGCTTTTTTGTCTTTTTCTGGATCTAAGATGATAAGTTTTTTGCCTGTCGTAACAATAACTTTTTTCCTAACATCATCAAAAGCAACTAGGTCTTTTTCCGGGTCAAGACTTATCACATAAAGTTTTGAAGCATCAGCCTTTTTGAAAACGCCTACTTTGTTGTTGGTAACAATTACAAAATTATTTTCGTAATCTTTTTGGAATGCATTTAAAGATTCATCATCTAATCCAACAAGTTTGATTTCTTTTTTCCAAAGTTCAGCACCCGTAGCAACATCAAGCAATTGAATTTTGTTGCCATAATAGTGTTTGATACCTTCTTTGGTAACTACAGCAGCACTAGTATTTGTACCTTTGTGAGGTTTCTTCCAAAGTGCTTTAGCTGTAGCAATTTCGTATTTTTGTACTCGATAATCATCAGCAATCACAACTTCATTATCGTTTACAAAACTTAATCCCTTGAAGAAACCATCAAGTTTAACAGATGCCCAAACATTTTCTCCTGTGGCTGCGTCAAAACAACTTATTTTTTTAGAAAAACCTTCCAGACCAGCACCAAGTCCACCTTTGGGTTCGGCTGTAATTATATATTTCCCGTTTGGAGAGAGTGAAAAGAAAGCAGGGTTTGCTTCTTTTTGCCATTTGATTGTACCAGTTTTGCCATCAATTGCATACAATACCTTTCCTGAGGCATAGATTATATTACCTTTGTTAACAATTGGGTCTAATAATTGACGTGTAAAATCGCGACCATATATTTTGCCAACAGATGCTTTAATAATTCCCGATGCTATAGTTGATTTATCCAATTGGGTTTTCCAAAGCACTTTGTTGGTAGCAATATCAATAGCGTAAAGATAGTGGAATCCATCGGTTCTAACTTTTACTAAAGCTATATTGAGTTCTGCAATTGCATCGCCTGCAACAAATTGATCAAATGGATTTTCGTTGTTGCCAAGAATAATTTCGCCTGTTGCAACATCAAATACTACAGCACCACATGCTGCAATATGAGTGTCATAAATTTCATTATAATCCTTAGCAACAGAACTGTTGCTTGAAGTTAATACAGATAATGCTTTTGCGCCAAGAGATGATTTGTTGATAGTCCAAGCCACTGATTTGGTTGATTGATCAATACCTAAGTATTGGTCTTCACATTCAACAATTGGGGTTTGGGTGAAGTCGTTAAAAAAAATTGATTTTACTTTTCCTGACAATGGAATGCTCCAATCTGGAGTTTGTGCATTTGCCAAGCCTGCAAGTCCTAAGGCAAGTAGTGTTAATATTTGTTTTTTCATATAAATAAAATTAAATGTTAAATATGTAGATTATTTACGCGGCAAAATTAAAAAAATATTTGATATGAAATTATTTTTACATAAAAAAAAGTCTGTCTAATTAAACTGTAAGTTAGTTTTTAGACAGACTCCTGATATTGTTTTTTAATTATTCGAGGTTAATTGTTTAAAGCAATTATACCTTTTATTTGATGTGTTCGTCCAAAATTCCGGGAAGCTCTGCGCTGCGGAAGTTTTTGGCAACTATTTTTCCGGAGCCGTCTATCAGAAAATTTGCCGGTATGGTGTTAACATTGTAACTTTTTACAACATCGCCGTCAATTCCTTTTTGATCAATTACGTTTACCCATTGAGATTTTTCGGTATCGGAAAGCATTTTGCCCCAATCTTGAATTCCGTCGGTAGTGATGGCATCTTTCCAAAGTTTGTTGTCATCGTCGATGGATACCGCTACAACAGAAAATCCGTTTGCATTGTCAAATTTTGCTGTTTGATAGCGCAGAAATATTTCTCTAATTTTGGGATTTTCTGCTCTGCAAGGTTTGCACCATGATGCCCAAATTTCTACAAGTACGTAATTGTTTCTTAAAGAAGAAAGTTTTATATCGTTGTTGACTGTGGTTTTCAAAACAAAATCCGGCGCAAGCGAACCTACTGCGCATTTTTCGGGTGCAGCGTACGACGAGAGGCTACGGTTTCCATTTGATAATTGCGCTTTAACATTGCTAAAAATGAATATTAGTATAGCTATAGATAATAATTGCTTGATGAAGTTGACCATTTCTGTCGGTGAATTATCAATTTATTTTTATAAAAAACGAAACTGATTTTTTATTATTGTTTGTTTTTTATAATTCTTTTTTTAGTGATTTTTTATCTTCTAATTTTAGTTTTCGGTTTCAATGATATTGCCGTTGTTGTCAAATTTTATCATCGAACCTTGCGGATATATTTTCCTTTTATAATTCAGTTTTTTTGCTAAATATCCTTGTACAATAGAACCTTTGTCGTTGAGTTTCACTTGTTTGCCTGCTGCAATTATTACTCGCTGTCCGTCGGCGGTTTCTATTTTGATATTCCAATCGGAAGTGAATAATTTTATTTTGCCGTTTGGATAAAATTCTATTGGTGAATTGTCGGAAGTGTATACAATTTGACCGGAAATTTCTATCTCGATTACATCGTGAAGTGTACCGCCGTAAACCAATCCGTCGTCCCAAAAGAAAATTCTTGTACCTCGCTGAAATTCCTTGAATGTGTTGTCCGCACATAGTGCCAACGTGTTTACTGCCAAAATTCCTTGTGTAACACGTCCTTTGGAATTCAGTTTTATATCAGCATCCGGCGAGAAACATACAAGTGGTCCTGTTGTCCAAAGGTCGGTATCATGAGCCGGTGTTCCGCGAATCACCTGACCTTGTGAATTGTAACGCACTATTGTTCCTGCCTTGAATTCGATATCTATGCCTGTGGTGTGCATCAGAGTATCGCATCGCAATGTATCACCTTCTGACGAAAATGATATTTTGCTTGTTAACATCAATAGTGTTAATGTCAGGAATTGAATGAATTTCATATCAAATCTTTATGTTTTTTTCAAGTTGCAAATTTATTAAAAAAAGAAATAATTATTACTTTTGTGGCCGTAAATATAAAAAACTTATTCGAATATGGCCTTTAAATCCGGTTTTGTCAATATTGTTGGCAACCCTAATGTGGGTAAATCTACCCTTATGAATATTTTGGTGGGAGAGAGGCTCTCTATCATTACTTCCAAAAGCCAGACAACCCGTCATAGAATTATGGGCGTGGTAACTACCGACGATTATCAGATTGTTTATTCTGATACCCCCGGCGTTTTGAAACCTGTATACAAATTGCAGGAATCGATGTTGAAATATTCTCAGTCGGCTCTCGATGATGCTGACGTTATTCTTTATATTACTGATGTTTTGGAAACTAAGACCAAGAACAAGTTTTTCCTTGATATGGTCAACAAACTGAAATGTCCTATTATATTGTTGCTCAATAAAATAGACTTAGCTGAAAGTCAGGAAAAAGTGGAAGAAATCCTCAAAGAATGGAAAGGTTTGATTCCGCGTGCCGAAATTTATCCGGTGTCAGCTTTGCATAAATTCAATACTGATAATATTTTGAACCGTATTGTGGAATTGTTGCCGGAGAATCCGCCGTATTTTGAGAAAGACCGTCTTACCGACAAGCCCGAAAGATTTTTTGTATCTGAAATCATTCGCGAAAAAGTGCTTACTCATTACGATAAGGAAATTCCGTATTCTGTGGAAGTTCAGGTCGAAACATTTCATGAAGAAGAAAATATTATCCGTATCGGAACCGTAATTAATGTAATTCGTGAATCTCAAAAAGGAATTATAATCGGTAAAGGCGGTGTTGCACTCAAAAAGTTGGGAGCTGATGCCAGAAAAGAAATTGAAGCCTTTTTCGGTAAAAAGATTTATCTTGAAATTTTTGTAAAAGTTTCAAAAGACTGGCGCGACAATACCAACCGTTTGAAAGGTTTCGGCTATGAAATTTAGTCAAAAAAAATAAAATGTTAGAAAAAAAGGGAGAAATGCTTTTTATGAGTATTTTCCCTTTTTTCGTTTATGGAAAATCCTTGTTTTTTTCATCAAGATGTTGACATTTTTAAACAATTTTGTTATGAAACATCTATTACTATTATTGATGATTGTGTTGCAGTCTTACATCGCAATCTCTCAAAACGAAATATCTCCGTTAGCAAGAGAAGTTTACAATAAAACTACTGATTATGTTCGTCAAAAGGGTTGGACTGCCGAGATTAGTGGTAACTGCCTTGAAATAAATGGCGGTGGTGAAGATACTTATGAAATTTATGTTTCCAAAGACGAACGACCGGTTTTGTTTTTCCGCTCGGTGGCGACAATTGATGAATCTAAGTCAATTCCGGATTTGGTAAAAGCTGTTAATATTGTTAATGTTTGGTTAACCGGTATAAAATGTACTGTATCTCTTGACGGCAAAGTTTTGGTAATAGCGTATGAACAGTTTATAAATTCTTCCGGTGAGGTTGTTAAAAATTTTGACATTTATACGTCACAATTAAAAAAAGCGTTGAATCTTCTTAGAAGAAAATATCAAGAAGTATTTGAAAATAATAAATTCCAAAAATTATCATTACCTTTTGTAGTTTATACAAGTAATATGTTTGACCTCTGTGACGATAAGGCTGTTTTAAGTGATTATTGCAGTTATCCGTCGTCACAAACATGTTCAATCGGCGTTACTTTTACAGCGAAAGGAAAAGGAGTTCATGATATCGGCGTTAAGCTTATTAATCCGCAAGGAATGGTGTATTCTCAAACCGGAGAACTCGTAATCGATTCTGATCCAAGTAAATATACATTTGAAACCCAGATGGAACTTGAGGATGAGATAACAGATTATTTTATCGGTTCATGGGGTTCAACTGCTCCCGGTTTTTTTACTCCCGGACAATACCGTTTTGAGTATTATTATAAAAACCAACTATTTTATATTTGTCGATTTGAAATACTATAGATATTAGCTATTATTTATATTCTTTTTTTACACACGATATTGAGAGAAATATTCTTTTCGATATCGTGTTTTTTTGTGGGGTGAGAGTAAATAAACGCCGGATTCAAATGAAATTTTTCTTTTGAATCCGGCGTTTGGAATGGTGTGTGTAGATGCTAAAATTCCATTGTTACTGTATTTTTTAATGTTTTATGTGTATATTTAATTGAGATTTCAAAAGTGTATAGTCCATTTTTTTCTGGCTTTTCGTCAAAAACTATATAAAAATTATCGTCTAGAAAATTTAATTTATTATCTGTAATATTAGTAATTTTACAAGAAATTGTCTGCCAAATAATTGATAGTCCATATTGTTCCACTTCTGGTGGATTAACTTTAGACATAACACTTTGGTATCCGTTTTTAACATAGTCATATGGAGACGATCCATAGAAAGATACAATATCAGAAACGGAATTGCCAGCTTTGTGAATTTTATCGAAGTCATTGAGACTGACAATATCTATATCAAAAATCGTGTCATTAACTGCGCTGACCTTATACATATCCGATGATATTTTATTATATGATTATCCGCAATTAACATAATCTCATTTTTTTGTTGTATATTTTATGCTCAAAATCAGGTTTATATGCAACAGCGGCAATCATTAATCTGTCGAATATTTTATCTCCGAAATACATTCGGTTGAATTTGTAACAA
>JAFXZT010000161.1 GCA_017541145.1 Bacteroidales bacterium
AATATCGTTACCGAGAATAGCTTTTTCCATGATTTTACTCCTATGTTGATGTTTCGTTCGCGACTTTTGCTAACTGTGTCGCGGTTATGCCCGAAATTTATATGAAGGAGTATGTGGAAAAATTGGACAAAATTGCGGAAATGTGGGGAAAATTGTAGAAGTATACGAAAAACTTACTTTGCCTAAACTTTGAGAATTTGTTCAATATCTGTAACAAAGTAATAAAAAAGTAATTAAGTAATTTGTAAAAAGAAATTATATTTTGTTTGGAATAATTTTATTTGTTCAATAGATGCTAATTAAAATGGAGAATGAAATGGACGCGAATTCACTACAATTTTGGTCAATTTTTGTTGGAAATGTTAAAGAAATTGCGATGATGGTAATTCCAATGATTGGAGGATATTTCATTTCGCGATGGACACGTGGAGAAGATATTGAGATTGAATTAAAGAAGAATAGGCAGATTATAAGACAAGAAATTGTGAAGGAAGAAATTCGTAATAAATTGTCTCTATATAAAGATCTGAAAATTGATTTTCAAAAATTTTTAGATAAGGTGAGAGATGTTGTTCCGCCATGCAATGAAATGTCTTGGGAAGAACTAAAGTCGGACTATGCAGATAAAGTTGAATGTAATAAAAAGGAAATTGTTCGAATAAAAGATGTTTATTTGGGGAGATTGGATAAGCCAATGATGAATAAAATATATGAATTGTTGGATTTGATAAATGATAAGACTTTTTATGAGAGTGGTTATGAACCAACGAATGTAGACGAATGGATGGCATGGCGTGATCATGTGGGGAAAAAATATGCCGATGAATTGGCAAAAGTCATAAAATTTATAGAAGATAAAATTGAAGAAACTTTGAAAAATTATAGTGAATAAGTTACGATTTTGAAGGTTACTTTATGCCATTTAGTTTAGATCCATCAAAATTGCATATGGGTGATATAATTTTGACTAGGAATAAAAAAGGTCCCATATCATGGTTGATTCGGTTATTTACAATAAGTTTTTTTAGTCATGCAGCCCTGTATGTTGGTAATAATTCCTATATGGAGGCTATTGGGTGCGGAGTACATGCTCAGAATATTCTAAGGCTGACTTTTCGAAGAAAGTCGGATGTCATTGTGCTTCGATACCCTGGTATTAAGCAACAGGAAATAAGAAAAATTGTTGACTTTGTTAGGTATCATTATGGTATGGCGTATGGTTTTTTTGATGCAGTAAAAGCAGGATTATACGCAATTTTGGGAATGAAGTGTTTTTTTGAAATGAAAGAAAATAAAACTTTTTGCTCTCAGTTAGTAGCTTCGGCTTATAGAGAGATTGATATGAGTTCTTTTAATGGACGAAAAGCGCTATTTACAAGGCCAAAGGATTTTTATAAAGAAAAAAAGTTTGAGCGTGTCGATGATATATATAGAGAAATTACAGAAGACGAAGTTAAGATGGCTCGGAAAAAGGGATTAATTGATTTACAGGATAAAATAGTATCGTTGATGATGTCTAAAATATGGAAAATTCTAAAAAAAGAAAAGGTGTTCATAAGGGGAATTTCAGAAATTGAAGATGGGATATGCCAAATAAAAGATGTGAAAAGAAGGCGTGTGATTGATAATCTTATTGTACAAGTTATTCGGGAATCGGGATATTTGAATATGTGGGAATATGATCAAAAAAAATGTCCCGAAAATTATTCTCTGATGGAATTGAAAAAGAAATACCCGAAGTTGAGAGAATTGGCCGCTGCAGCCTCAGATAAAGTTCAAATGTGGATGGATATTGCTAATCGACATCAGCATAACTTTATGGTGACGAAGGTCAAATATGAACAAGAGCATTTAGAAACCACGAAGGTTTTACTTGATATGGAAGAATTACTTTTTTTTAATGCTTTAAAATCAGGTAAGGAGTTTGACGATTTTCTTCATAATTTATGGAATCAGGGCATAACACCTGAGGTGTTAGAGACGATGCAGGAGTGAAATAATGGAAACGTCTTTTTCATTGCCTTTTAATTCGTATGATTTCTTCGGCTATATTTTGCCTGGAACTTTTTTTTCAATGGGTTTCATGTATGTTTTTCATGAAAAATCTGAATTAACAGAATTGATTACAACATGTAAGGATATCAATGCTTTTGGTGCGGTTTTCATATTGTTGGCTCTTTTGGCAGGCCTGTATTTTATAGGTCAAATTATTGGAAGTATTAGCCATTTATTGTATGATAGATTGATTATTAGAAATATAATTGGTTACCCTTTTCAATATATCTTGGATTTACCACCTCGTCCAGAGAAATCAATGCGCTTGGTTTATTTGTTATTGTTATTTTGTATTTTGCAATTTATTTTAGCTCCGACATATTATGAGTTTTTTTGCAAATTTTATGATTGGAATACTGTTTGGGAAGACCTTATTGTTTGGCTGTTGGTTTGTTTTGGGTTGTTTGTTTTGTCGTTTTGGTTGCGATTGCGCCTTGTTTGTTCTGTACTATCTCGTATGGATGAACATGGTAATTTTATTGAAGAGGCAAAAGAAGATTCAATAGAAGAAAATAAAATACTAGCTTATATTTGTGATTTTGGTGTGAGCGCGTTTAGATACATTTTTGTATTGCTTCGAAAAATATCATCAACTGATACAAAGGTTAATGATGATATTAGAATGAAATTTATTAATCGTGTACGTGACGAGTATAAAATTGATTTGGAATGTGAAAAAAAGTATAATTCGGATGCGTATTGGATTGGTTATATTGGATTGTTGACGGATGAATCAAAGCATGTGGGAAAAGTTGAAAATTGGATGAATTTATATGGGTGTTTACGTAATTACAGTTGTTCCTTTCTCATAATTGCTATTGTAGTTGCGGTCTCTCAATGGAAATCTGTTTTAGATGGTGAAATTGAAATTCCTAATACAAAAGTATTGATTGCTTTGCTAGTTCTGTGCTTTATTCTTTTTATTCGATATTGGATAATCTATTTTGGATATTACTCTAAGTATATTATTCGTGCGTTTGCTCTAAAAGAAAAATGATGTTTTGAACGGATTGGTACAATTCCTGTTGAAACCAAATCTTTTTTAGAATCCGCCCTTCCCCTCTTGACATTTTTAACTTAATAAGTTAAATTAAGTTAAGGAGGCGGATATGAGCATCGGTGGCATTACATACAAGAAGATTAACGGCAAGCGGTACGCCTATTACCAGTGGTGTGAAGATGGCAAGCAGTGGAGCCGTCGGGTCAAGGATGATGAACTGGAAATGCTTGTGGCGCAAATCGAGCTGGCTAAGAACCAGGCGGTGCTTGAGCGTTCCATGGAATTGTCCGATGGGCGGGCGGTTTATTCGGCGCAACCGCTGTCGGTGTTCAAGACCGATGTAAAGACCGGTGTTTTGCTTGAAAATTTTGCTGCCCCTGTGAAGGGCTTCAAGAAGCGTGAGTGCTTTGCGGCTTTG
>JAFXZT010000162.1 GCA_017541145.1 Bacteroidales bacterium
ACTTGATTTTCGAATTTAGGACAGCTTATTCGGCAAAAGATTAACCCTTTGCAATTTATAATCAAAAAAAAGCCCTCCAGGTATGTGTAGAGGGCTTGGGAGCGTATTGTCAAATTTTTCTCGGACACTAATAAAAAAAAATATCTCGATATGGCGAAATATTTTGTAGAGGAAACCGGTCGTGGTACTGACGGTCATTATTTGAGTGAATATTCTCAAGACCATTTGCCGATTCTTCAGCAAACTGAAATTGTAGGTCATGCCGTAAGAGCCGGATATTTGTACAGCGGAGTTGCCGATGTAGCATCGTTAACAAAGGATACTGCATATTTTGAGGCACTTAGCAGAATTTGGAACAACATGGCTGACAAAAAACTTTTTATAACCGGCGGTATCGGTTCGCGTGCTCAGGGTGAAGGTTTCGGACCTGATTATGAGCTTAATAATCATACTGCTTATGCTGAAACTTGTGCTTCTATTGCCAATGTGTATTGGAATTACAGGATGTTTCTTGCTACGGGCGATTCCAAATATGTTGACGTTTATGAACGCGCACTTTACAACGGTGTTTTGTCGGGCGTAAGTCTGTCGGGCGACAAGTTCTTTTATGACAATCCTTTGGAGAGCAACGGCGAACACGATAGAAGTGAATGGTTCGGCTGTGCATGTTGTCCGGGAAATGTTACAAGATTTGTAGCAAGTATTCCTCAATACATCTATGCTACTCGCGGCAATGATATTTTTGTAAATTTATTTGCTCAGAATGATGCCGAAATTTCTACTCAAACCAATACGGTGAAAATCTCTCAAAAGACCAACATGCCTTGGAATGCCGATATTGAAATTACAGTTAACCCCAAAAAGTCACAAACATTTGCATTGCGTTTAAGACTTCCCGACTGGGCAAGCGACAAGCCTGTAAAAACTTCGTTGTACAATTATTACGAAAAACCAAAGGCTTATACTCTGAAAGTAAACGGTGTAGATTACAATGCCGAATTGAAAAACGGTTATTTGGTAATCAATCGCAAATGGCAAAAAGGTGATAAAATTCAGTACAATCTTCCGATAGAAGTGCGTCATATCCTTGCCAACGATAATGTGGAAGACGACCGCAACAAATTTGCTTTGGAACGTGGTCCTATTGTTTATTGTTTGGAAGGTGTTGATCAACACGATTCTACTGTTTTTGATAAATATGTATTGTTAAACGAAAAAATTGATGCAACTTTTGATAAAAATCTGTTGTCAGGAGTAGTTGTTCTCAAGGGAAAAGCCAAAGAAGTTCAACCCGACGGAAATATCAAGGATGTAACATTTGAGGCAATTCCGTATTCTTGTTGGAACAATCGCGGAGTGAGTCAGATGGAAGTTTGGATTGCAAGTAATCCATCGGCGGCATTTGCAAAACCTTCAGAAACAATAGCATCTAAAGCCGAAACCGTTACGATACAAGCTCCGATACAGAAAGATGCACCCGAAAGCGCAAGTACAGAAGGCTGGGCTTGGGGTGTTAACGATCAGTGGGAACCTTTGAGATCGAGTTACACGGCAAAACCTTATTTCTACTGGTGGTTGAAAATCGGTTCTACAGAATCTTTGGCTTACAAATTCGATAAAGAATATACCGTTTCTAATGTTCAAATTTATTGGTTGGAAATGGAACATTATGACGGTGATTTTCGTACACCGGAAAGTTGGAAATTGTATTACAAAGATGGTGATATTTACAAGGAAGTAGAAAATTTAGACCCTTACACAACTTACAAGGATTGTTACAACTCGGTAAATTTCAAACCTGTAAAAACCACATCGTTGAAAATTGAAGTTAAACTTCAAAAAGGATATTCCGGCGGTGTATTGGAATGGAAAGTGAATTGACTTTTTGTTTAAAAAAAAAATACATGAAGTCATAATAAATAATAGCTATATTTTTACTTAATTTCTTATTAAAAACACAAATAGTATGAAACAATTGGTTCTAATGCTCATGTTTTTGAGCTTTGCAATCGTTTCTTTCGCTCAAACAGAAATTGAGGGTAAGGTTGTCACCACAACGGGAGAGCCGCTTGTGGGAGTCAATATTTACGAGAAAGGAACAACGAATGGTACTATTACCAACATGGAGGGCGTATTTCATTTGAAAGTTGTGCCATGGACTACCATTGTGGCAAGTTATATTGGTTATAATTCTGTAGAAGTGATGGCTACTCCCGGAAAAACTATTTTAATTACGCTTGAGGAAGACAGCCGTGAAATTGAAGGCGTTGTTGTAATCGGTTACGGTACACAGCGTAGAGGCGATGTTACATCGTCAGTTTCCAGTGTAAAATCCGAAGATTTTGCAGAAGGTAATATCAAAGATGCCGGAGAATTGGTGAAAGGCAAAATCGCGGGTTTAACTGTTACTAACGGCAGTGGCGACCCGAATCAGAAATCTCAATTGCGTTTGCGCGGTATCATTTCTTTGCAGAGTTCCAATTCTCCGTTGGTTTTGGTGGACGGTATCGAAGGCAGTCTCAGCTCGGTTTCTCCCGAAAATATTGAAAGTATCGATGTGTTGAAAGATGCGTCAGCCGCAGCTATTTACGGTACTCGTGGTGCTGGCGGTGTAATTCTTATTACTACTAAATCAGGTAAACGCGATCAGAAAACTTCTGTAGTTTACAACGGTTACGTTTCGGCTTCCAACTTTATCAACAAACTTGATATGATGGACGGCAGCGATATTCGTGAAGGTTTAACCAATTTCAACGACAAGGGTTACGATACCGATTGGCTTGATGCTATCAGCCGTACAGGTTATACCCAAAATCATAACTTTTCTATCGACGGCGGCAATCAATCTACAACTTACAATGCTGATTTTACTTACAGAAAACAAAACGGTGTAATTCTCAATACTTACGCCGAAGATATGAGATTGAATGCAGGAGTTTCGCACTGGTTTCTCGATGATATGTTGAAAGTACAATTCAATATCGTAAAATCAATTCACGAAAACGGTCCTGTAGATGCTGCCGGTACTCAGGTTTACCGTCAGGCAATTATCCGAAATCCTACCGAACCGATTGTTAACGAGGACGGCTCTTGGTACGAAAGCAATACTCCTAACTATTATTACAATCCGGTTGCTATTCTCAAAGAAACCAAAGGCGAGTACAAAAGCGATAATACACGTTTAACCGGAAATATTACTTTTGAACCGATAAAAGGTTGGCAGACAAATCTTATGGTTGGTACTATCCGTGCAAACGGTCATACCAAAACTTATTTAACTTCTAAATATTTCTCACAACGTACTCAGTATCTTACCGGTTACGCTTATCAGTACTACGGTTACAGCAAAAGCGACAACGTAGAAATTACTTCTAATTACAAACATACATTTGAAAAGCATCGAATTGATGTTTTAGGCGGTTACAGTTATCAGTACAATATGGACGAAAGTTTCTCTGCAAACAATACCAATTTTATGTCTGATTATTATGAAGCCGACAACCTCGGTGCAGGTCAATATTTGAAAGACGGTAAAGCCGGAATGGGTTCTTACAAGGGTGATGACAAACTTATCGGTTTCTTCGGTCGTGTAAGTTACGGTTTCGACGATAAATACAATGTTTTGGCAAGTATCAGACACGAAGGTTCTTCTAAATTCGGTAACAATCATAAATGGGGAACTTTCTATTCTGCCAGCCTTGGTTGGAATGTTACAAACGAGACATTTATGGAAAATGTTCATTGGCTCAATCATTTGAAAGTTCGTGCCGGAGTAGGACAGACCGGTGTTGTACCTTCTGACCGTTATCTTTCTTACACAACATGGTCGCTCGGAAGTTCTTACTTCTATCAAAACGGCAAATGGATACAAGGTTTGGCTGTTGACCAAAATGCAAACCCCGAAATCAAATGGGAAAAATCTACTGAATACAATTTCGGTATTGATTTTTGCATTCTTCAGGACAAAATCAACGGTTCTATCGATCTTTACAACAAGCAAACAAAAGATCTTCTTTACACTTATACAGTTCCTGTTCCGCCAAACTTGTATGGTTATACTCTTGCTAATGTCGGTAAACTCGAAAACAAAGGTATTGAAATTTCTGTAACAGCTTCTGTTTTCAAAAACGAGGATTATGAATGGAAAACTACTGTAACAGCTTCTCATAATACCAACAAACTCAAGAGCTTGAGCAACGACCTTTACGAAACTACAAATTATATCGATGAGGGCTATCTCGGTGAACCGATCAGTTTGCCTACACAGCGTATAGAAGTCGGTAAAAGTATCGGACAATTCTACGGTATGAAATCTGTCGGAGTTAGCGAAAACGGTCTTTGGTTGATTGAAAACAAAGAAACCGGCGAAATCGAAGAGTTCAACGATAATATGTTGACAGATGATAAATATCATCAATATCTCGGAAACGCATTGCCAAAAGTTTATGTGGGTTGGGTAAACAATTTCAGCTACAAAAATTGGGATTTGAGCACCGTATTTACCGGACAATTCGGTTTTTACATCCTCAACGAAGCCCGCGCATATTACGAAAACAATGCTGTTAACTACAACCGTATGAAATCTGCTGCCGATCTTCACGACGGATATGCACTTTCTCCGGCTCAAAAACAGACTTTTGTAAGTTATTACCTCGAAAAAGGCGATTTCTTCAAATTGTCAAGCATTACATTGGGTTATACAATTCCTTTGGCTAAAAACAAGTATGTAAAATCAATAAGATTGAGTGCTTCGGCTGACAACTTGTTTACAATCACAGGATATTCAGGACTCGATCCCGAACTCTCTAACGGTAGCATTACTTCTGCCGGTATCGACTGGCGTGACAAATATCCTACTGTACGTACATTTACTTTTGGTGTTAATGTTAACTTCTAAAAAAACTAAGGTAAAAAAATGAAATCAAGATATATAAAAACATTCGGCGTAGGATTATCTCTTGCGTTGGCTGTAAACATCAGCGGTTGTACCGATTTGGACGAAACACTTTACAGTAAAGTTGCTTCTGAAAATCATGAGTTTACAGATGCTGAAAACGCCGCTTCTTTGGCTGACGTTTACAACAAAGTTATCGATGAATATTGGGGCTGGTTCGGATTGGTGGACATCATGGAAGAGGCTTCGGACGTTTGGGGCGTTCCAAACCGTATCGGTATCGGCTGGGGCGATTTGTACGTCTCGATGCACAAACACGAATTCAATTCTGAAATCGGACATTTTCAAGTAAACTGGGATCAAAATTATGCCGGTATCAATGCTTGCAACAAGGCTTTGGCTAACGATGCCGTAAATTCTTCAAAATCAGTTTCTGCCATTATCCGTTCGATGAGAGCTTTGTATTATTACAATCTTTTGGATCTTTACAGAAACATCCCGTTGGATACAGTATTTGTTCACGAAGACGGTTGGACACCGGAGCAGTCAGACCCGAAAAAAACTTTTGAATTTATCGAATCAGAATTGTTAGCAGTTGTTGACGATTTGCCTACAGCAGTTTCTATGAGTTCGTTCAATCAATACGCAGGTCACATGCTTTTGGCAAAATTGTACCTCAACAGAAACGCATGGTTTTACGATGATCCCGATGATTCTTATTACGAAAAATGTCTTCAACATCTTGACAAAGTAATCGAAGGACCGTTTACATTGGCAAATGATTATTCCGACAATTTTCAGGAAGACATCTCGTCAAGCAAAGAAATCATTTATGGTATAACATTGGAAAATAAATACAAAGGCGGCAATTTTATGGCAAACCTTTGGTGTCATGAAGCCGGACGTGCAACATACGAGTTCAGCGGTTGGGCAACCGGCGGCGGAATTGTTTTCCCGCAATTCCTCAATATCTACGAACCTAACGACAATCGTTTGAAAAAATGTTGGAACTGGGGCAAACAATACAAGGCAAACGGCGAGGAAATTCTTGTAGACGGCGAACCTTTGATTTACGATACAACATTGCATAGTATCAACGATCCGGGTTGCTATCCTTTTGAAAGTGCCCGTTTGATAAAATACGAAATTGTAGCCGGTGATTTCGGAACTTCTTACGATGATATTCCGTATTTCCGTCTTGCTGATGCTTACCTTATGAAAGCAGAATGTCTTTTGAGATTGGGTAAAAACGAGGAAGAAGCCGCTGAACTTGTAACAGCAGTTCGTCGTCGCAACTTCGATAATCCGGAAGATGCAATTGTAACTGTTGACCAATTGAAAGGCGGCAGCAAATACGCTTACGGTCACCACGAAAACAAAGGTAAACAAGGCGAGGCTGACGATTGGGTAATCACCAAAGAAGGTGGCGATGATATAGAATTGGGCGGTTTGCTCGATGAACTTGCCAGAGAATTTGTTTGTGAGGCTCACCGTAGAGACGACCTTATCAGATTTAGAATCAAAGGTACTGATATGAACGTATTCAACGGTAAATCATGGTTTTGTAAAGATGCAGTAGCCGATCGTCATTGCGACCTTTTCCCGATACCTAAATCAGCTTTGGATGGTAACATCAAATTGAAACAAAACCCCGGTTACTAATATTCTCTACCTGAATTTTTTTCAACGGAAAACTTAGATCCTGAAAAATCTGAGTTTCCCGTTGTTTTAAAATAAATCTAAACTTGATTCAATCTTCTTTATTTTTAACCTTTTTTTTGAAATTTGATAATTATGAAAAAAATTCAATTATATATATCGCTTGCGGCTTGCTTGGGCTTAACATTTGCCTCATGCAACAAGAGCGATTGGGAAGATGCGACTTCCGCTCACAGCTATTCCGAATCTGAATCTCCTTACCTTAGACTGAAATCGAATGCCGTTGTTACTTACGATTTGCAATTCAAGGAAGGAGCAGTAGCACCGAAATATATCTATTTGAAAGACAATGCCGAAATAATTCAAACACAGTTGGGAATGACAGTAGACGATATGATTTCGGCTTATACAAACGGTTCAATTTTGTTTAGTAACATCAATTCTGCACGCGGAGTTTGGAACAAAGCGGACTATACATACGGCAATTCCGGTTGGTGGTACAATTCAGCGGGCGGAGTAGTTTCCGAGAGCGAGGGCGTGGCTTATGTGGCTTTCGATTCTGAAAAGAAAGCCTTGGTTGTAAGCGTTCCCGAACAATCAGAAGCCGGTGTATCTGCTTCTGCTACAGTTGGTTTTGTAAACGCAGATTATTCTGATTATGCACGTTTCAATGTCAATATTGCAGTATCAAATCCCGGTCTTATTACAGAAAATGTACAAATTCCCGAAGGTGATTATGCAGCTTTTCTTGTTGATTTTACAAAGAAAGAAACCACTGAAAAAATCGAAAATGCAATGGGTATGACAGTTAAGGAATTTGTTAAAGCCATAAAAGAAGGTGAAGATATCGCACTCTACATGGTAAAAGACAAGAAATTTATCACCGAATACGACGGTTTGACTGCAAAAGATGACGGTTTCTATACTGCAAACGGACTTGGATATTGGCTTGACGCCGATGGTAACAGAAAGTCTTGGGGCGCAGGTTGTCAGGTATATGTAGAATCAGATCCTGACGGTTACGGTGTTAACATCGGACGTTATCCGGGTGTGGCTTCCGGCACAAAACAAGTTATAGATTTTGCTTACGTTTCTTTAACCGATGAAAGTAAGTTTATCGAATTTATAATTACAGCTACATTTGAATAGAAAATTGATTTTATAAACCAGAATTAATTTTTTTTAGACAATTATGAAAATATTGGATATTACAAAAAAAATATCAGCATTTGTATTGTCAGGACTATTGTTGTCAACATCGTTAACATCATGTAAGGATGACGACGATGACAATACAGACGCAGATATTCCGGGCGAAGTAACTGCCTCAGTTACTACAGTTACAGTAGAATGGAACGAAGTAGAAGCTTGTGTACCTTTCAATTCTACAGGTACTTGGAATGCCGCAATAGAAGGTAACGCTTCAGAAACTGCATGGATTAAGTTAACAAGACCTTCCGGCAAACCGGGCGATATCAGAATGCCATTGTTGTTAACTAAAAACGATAACGAAGTTTACCGCGAAGCTACAGTTGTCGTAAAAAGCGGAACTTCTTCATTTAAAGTTTTGATACATCAAAATGCAAATCCAGATGCTGTAAAAACAATGAGCAGTTCTTCAATTGAAGATTTTGACAAATTTTATTTGCCGAATTCTTCCAACGAAGGCTTTGAAAAAGGTTTGGATGGCATGTTGCGAAGCGATGGCAGATATTCGTTTTTCCGTTTCAAACAGAGCGAACATTTCTTTGTATTTTGGGAACCCGGCTTTGGCGACGACCCGAATTCCGAATCTCTTCCAAAAGCAATGCGTGTAGATGTTGACGATCTTTTGAATAAAGCAGAATTGTTTTTCAAAACAAATGTTGAAACCTTAAAAATGGTGACTTTGGGTGAAGGAAAATCTCAGCTTGACCATTACAAAATGGAAATATTCCTTTTGTATCAGTCAGAGTGGTTGGCAACAGGTTCCGGTTATGACAATAAAATCGGTGCGCTTTGGGTAAATCCGTCAACATGCAATCCTGTAGGTTCTACAATTGCTCACGAAATCGGTCACTCATTCCAATACATGGTATTTGTTGATAAACTCCTCAACAACGAAGCTGACGAAACTCCTGTATTACAAGGTTCTGGATATGTTAACGGTGAGAAATACGGTTTCCGTTACGGCTTTGGAGAAGGTGGTCAAGGCGGTTGTTCTTATTGGGAACAATGTGCTCAGTGGCAATCGTTTCAAGATTATCCGAATGCAATTTCCGAAGTTACAGATCTTTGGCTTGCAAATTACCACAGACATTTCAATCACGAATATTTCCGTTATCAGAGCGTTTGGTTTCAATATTATCTGACCATGAAACACGGAATTGACGCTTTTGGAAAATTGTGGCAAGAAAGCGAGTTCCCTGAAGATCCGCTTCAAACTTATATTCGTCTTTATTGCAACAATGATCTTGAAAAATTTTGGGATAATTATTACGAATATGCTTCACATGCAGTAACATACGATTTCGGTACAATTCAAACATCGGTTCCCGAAAACGCATTCAATTACAAAACAAAACTTTACCAAGTAAACGGAAAATTCAGACCGGCTTACGAAAATTGTCCTGAAGGTTCAGGTTTCAATGTAATACGTTTGAACGATGTAGAATCCGGAAACACAGTAAAAGCAACATTATCGGCATTGCCTCTTGGATCTACTTTGGCAGAAAACGATCCGGGCAACAGGTACAACGATGACAACGCTGTAACATCCGATCATGCTACGACATACAATCAACATGAAAATAATACTTCTTCGTATCGTTTTGGTTTTGTTGTAGTTGATAATAGTGGAAAAGCATATTATAGTCCGGCTGCCAAAGGTAAATCAGGTGAAATATCTTGGCAAGCAACTGCAAGCGGCAAATTGTATTTAGTAGTGGTAGCATCACCAACAACATACGCTCGTCACGCTTGGAATTCCGATGATTCTGATGATCAACAATTCCCGTATGAAGTATCGTTTACAGGTACAGCACTTAGAGGTTACATCGATTTGCCAGACGGTGATCCGGAAAGTACAACAATTTCAGTTGCAATCGATAATCTTGATGCTTCAAGTTCTGATTGGGCACTTGGCACTATTGCTTTGGATGAGGGTGACAAAATTATTAATAAGATTGCTACAGCATTCAAAATTCAACCGTACGAAATTGTTGGATTATTGACAAATAGCCCGGCAGAAGGAAAAGTTGCTGTTGGTGTTACATTGTCAGATGGCAATCTTAGCTACGATTATACAGCCAATGGTTACGGATTTTGGGTTAACTCAGTAGGTAATAATGTCGATTATAGTGACGGTAGTATTTTTATAGAATACGACGGTCAATATTCTATATCATACGGACACAAAGCCGGTGATTCAAAACAGGCCGGTACAAGTCATGTTGTAAGACCTACATTTGTTTATACAAAAAATGGTACAACTTACAAAGCCGAAATTGATATTACACTGAATTTCAAATAGTGTATAATCTTTATTGAAAATCTTTCAGCCGCAAAGAGAAAGCATTTCATCTTTGCGGCTGATTTTTTTTACATTAGGAAATAATATTTTGTTTTTGAGAAGTTTTTGCATAAATTTGCGAGGAATTAAAAAAAGCAAAAAATGGCACGAATAGCGAATCCGATATATGATGCAGCGTTCAAATATTTGATGGACGAGCCGAGGGTTGCCAAGACCCTCATAGCCGCCGTTTTGAAAATAAAGAAATCCGACATCATAGAACTCACGCCCGACCGCAATGAGATAATCACTACCAAGCGTGACGAGATCAACGCTTGCAGACTTGATTTCAGTGTTCGGATACAGACCGAAACGGGAGTTAAGTCCATTTATATTGAACTTCAAAAAGCGTGGGCTAAGGGTGAGATGAAACGTTTTCGTTCTTACCTCGCTGCTCAATACACACGTGCCTCAAACGTAGGAAAAGACAACTATCCGTTACCGATACTTTCTATTTACATCTTGGGCGAAAAAGTTGATCATCTTGACGGAGCAGTAACGTATATCACACGTCATTATTACAATCAAGAAGGTTTGGAAATCAACCAAGATAAACCGAGTTGGTTTGTAGAATGTCTCTCGCACAATATGGTTGTGATACAAATTCCGAAAATCAAGCCGCGCCCCGATTCTTCGTTGGACAATCTTTTGACGATGTTTGATCAAAGCAAAATCGACCCTGATAATCATCACGTAATTTGTTATGATATTGACGATTACGACATCCCGAAAGGTGAGCTTCGTGATGATATGCGGTTTATTGTACGTCGTCTTGAACAAGCGACAGTTAGCGAGGAAATTCGTATGAAAATGGATTTGGAAGACAAGGTCGAACAAATGCTTTTTGAAAAACGCTCTGCCGAGGAAAAACTTGTAGAACAGGAAAAACTTTTGCAAGAACAAGCATCTCAGTTACAACAGCAAAAATCTCAATTACAGGAGAAAGATTCTCAATTACAAGAACAAGCATCTCAGTTGCAACAGCAGACTGCACGAATTACAAAGTCAATTCAAAAAATGTATTCGCGAGGAGAAAGCATAGAAGAAATCGCGGAAGATTTTGAGGTAAGCGTGGAATTTGTAAAAGAAGTATTGAAATCAGTAAAATAGAACTGTTTTTTTTGAGTTGTTTGTATTATTCTAAGAACATAAAAAAACGCCTTTTTGTCAGCGACAAAAAGGCGTTTCCAATTTAGAAACAGACTTTTATTTGGCTTTCTTTTGAGAAGTTTTTTCTTCTTGATTTGCCATCGATGTAGCTTTTTCTTCTATTTCGTAAGCAGCTACATGTTTGTGATGTTTGCCTGTGTTCTGTTTTGGTTTAAGAACTTTTCCTGCTTTACCCATGATAAAATCTCCTATAAGTTTTAATGTGTTAAACAATTAATTTTATGGAGAGTTGGGGTTCGGTAATTGGCCGGACTGCTCTTCGATTGCCATTTATGCAACCTTGATGCCAAACTGAATTTTGTGGACAAAGTGTCGTAAAAAACTGTAAAAATGTCAGAAAAATATAAAAATATTCTTGATTACAATTTTTCGTGAAAAAGATGTGTTTTTTTACAGAAAAGAATTTATCTTTGCGTTAATCTGTAAAAATAATAAAAAGTATAACAATATGTCATTAATTAAATCTATTTCAGGTATCAGAGGAACAATCGGCGGTCAATCCGGCGACAATCTTACTCCTTTTGATATCGTAAAATTTACTACCGCTTATTCTCAATGGCTTAAAAATCAGTCAAAAAAAGATAAATACAAAGTTGTAGTTGGTCGTGATGCCAGAATTTCAGGTCCGAATGTTAAACAAATTGTTATCGGTACTCTTACATTCTGTGGCGTGGATGTTATTGATATTGACCTTGCTACAACTCCTACTACAGAAATTGCCGTTACTGAGTTTGAGGCTGACGGCGGTATTATTCTTACTGCAAGTCACAATCCTACACAATGGAACGCTCTCAAACTTTTGAATGCCAACGGCGAATTTTTGAATGCCGAAGACGGTAAATTTATTATTGAATTTTCCGAAAAGGCAGAACAGAATTATACTTTCACCGATGTTATGCAACTCGGTAAGGTTCAGGAAGTAAAAGATTTTGAAGACATTCATATCCGCAAAGTTTTGGATTTGAAACTTGTAGATGTAGATGCCATAAAAGCTGCCAATTTTACAGTTTGTGTTGACACAATCAATTCTGTTGGCGGTATTGCTGTGCCAAAACTTTTGAAAGCTCTCGGCGTTAAGAATTTTGATATTATAAATTCTACTCCTGACGGTAATTTCGCTCATAATCCAGAACCTCTCAAACAAAACCTTGTAACACTCTCAGAAGCTGTAGTTTCCAAAAAAGCTGATGTCGGTTTTGCTGTGGATCCCGATGTTGACCGTTTGGCTATCATGTGCGAAAACGGCGAGATGTTCGGCGAGGAATATACTTTGGTTTCTGTGGCTGATTATATTCTTCAAAATCAAGTAGGTAACACAGTTAGCAACCTTTCTTCAAGCCGTGCTTTGCGTGATGTTACTGAAAAATTCGGTGGAAAATACGAGGCTGCTGCGGTTGGTGAATTGAATGTTGTTACCAAGATGAAACAAAACAACGCGATTATCGGCGGCGAAGGCAACGGCGGCGTTATCTATCCGGAAATTCATTACGGTCGCGATTCTATTGTCGGTATTGCATTGTTCCTCACTTACTTAGCTAAAAAGAAGATGAAAGTTTCTCAGCTTCGTGCTACTTATCCGGCATATTTTATGAGTAAAAACAAAATTCAACTTACTCCTGAAATTAATGTTGATGCGTTGCTCAAGAAGATGGAAGAAATTTACAAGGCTGTGCCGGACACCGTTGTTACTACAATCGACGGCGTGAAAATCGATTTCAAAGAAAATTGGGTTCACTTGCGTAAATCTAATACAGAACCGATTATTCGTATCTATACCGAGGCAAAATCTCAGCAACTTGCTGACAAACTTGCTGAAGATATGATTGAAAAAATCAAAAGCGTGATGTAATTTTTGTTAACATCAAAATAAAAAAAAAGACTGCCGGATATTCTGACAGTCTTTTTTTTATTCAATGGATTGGTTTTTCGTTGACTTTTTTTCTGACATCGTTTCGTCATGCGGTGTAACAAAATCAGTAAAAGGTCTGTCATTTTTGCTGATTTTTAGTGTAATTAAAATTACAATTATATTTAGTATAGTTGTAAAAATCAATATAATAGTTAAATTTGTAGTAATTGCAATTATATCGTAAAGACCATGTACAATTACACTTACAGCAAGACCTTTCAAAATTCCCGGAATAATTGAACTTATCTTGTTGGTTTTTAGATAGTTGATTTTTGATTGGATTAAAAAATATCCCCAAAAAACAGCAAAACAAGCATGACCCGGAACTGCTGTAAAACTTCTTGACCAAATTTGTTCGCCGAAAGCCAAAGCATAAATCACATTTTCTGCGGCGGCAAATCCAAGCGAAATTACTGTGGAATAGAATATTGCATCAAAAATATCGTCAAATTCTTTGTTCCAAAATATAAAAAGCATAAAAAACAGAATCTTGATAGTTTCTTCAGTTAGCGAGGCTTGTATAAATGCTTGTGCTGCAATATTTTCCCAAGAAGTCATCGTAAGTTCGATGAAATAAGACGGCAATACGGCAAGTACTCCCGCACCAAATGCTATCAATATTGTTTTTAACGGCTCTTTTTTGGTGTCCTTTACATAAAACAAGTAAATTATAACCATGACCGGAGCCAATGATAAAAACCATAAATATGGGGTCATCTGATATTTAAAATTTTATGCGCTTGAATCGAAATTTTCCAAATCGGATGTTTCAAAATATAGTCAAAAATCATTTTGTTGACTTCTTTACTGTTATCCCATTCTGCTTGAAGCAAAAGTGCACATTCAGCACTTACTTTTCCGGCGTAAAATTCTGCCGTTTCAAAATCTTTCTCCGTAGAAATTACCATTTTGAGTTCGTTGGCAAGTTCCAAAACTTCGTCGAGCGGAGGTTTATTGGGCTTGGGAGAAACACAAATCCAATCGAAATTACCGCTCAAAGGATGCGAGCCCGAAGTTTCAAGCCAAACCGAAAGACATTGTTTTTCAAGCAATTCACAAAGCGGATCAAGATTATACATCAAAGGTTCGCCACCGGTAATTACTACATTATGACATGGAGTAGAAGCTGCACCACGAGCAATTTCTTCGATATTTTTTACCGGAAAGTTTCCAACATTCCAAGTATTTTTACTGTCACACCATTTACAATTAACATCGCAGCCTGCCAGCCTGATAAAGTAAGCGGCATTTCCGGCATTCAGTCCTTCGCCTTGTAAAGAATAAAATTCTTCGGCAACAGGTAAATTTAATCCCAATTTTATTTTGTCTTCCATCATCTTTGGCATTTATTTTGGGTAAAATTAGATAAAATTTCAGAGGATAAAAAATCTGTTAAAAAATTTTTTTTTGCAAATTGTTGTTTTTATCAGATAAAAACATTTAAATTTGTGATTATTATTACAAAAAGTACATTTAAATGGCCTATACATATAAATATCCGATGCCATCGGTAACTACCGATACCATAGTGATACGTGGTGAAGGTATCACACGTCAAGTATTATTGATAAAACGAAAGCGTGATCCGTTCAAAGATTGTTGGGCATTTCCGGGCGGATTTACTGAAGAAGGCGAAACTTTGGAACAAAGTGCTGCCCGTGAATTAAAAGAGGAAACTGGTATTGATTGTCAGTTTCTTTCTCAGTTTAAATCCTTTGGAGATCCGGGGCGTGACCCGCGTGGACGCACTATTACAATTGTGTTTTACGCTTACGTCGATGAGGATACCGAAGCTGTTGCCGACGACGATGCTGCTGATGTCGATTGGTTTGATCTTGACAAATTGCCTGCTTTGGCTTTTGACCATGCTAAGATTTTGGAAGAATTTATTCTTGCTAATCACTAAACTTTTATATTATTGAAGAAATAAAAATACTAATTGAAAAAAATAATTTAAAGCGTGAACAACTTTAGAATCTATATTACATTAATTATTACCACATTACTTTCTGTAGTTGGAAATGTGTCGTATGCACAATACGGAGATACGCCCGACGATCAGAAGGCAAAATTTTTGTACGAAATTCCTAAATATCTTGTTTGGGAAAACGATGCTGATATTATGGTTATTAACATCGGTATTGTAAACAGCGATCCGGATTTTTTGAAAACTTTGCGTCGTGAAGCCAAGAAACCTTATCCGGGAGCTTTAACTAAAGTTGTTGTAAAAGACTTTGTTTCTGTGGAAGATGCGGCTGCCGACAAGTCGCTGCATGTGCTTTATGCGCCGTATGGCGTAGATTTCAAAAAAGCATTAACAGAATTTCACGGTCGTCCCGTGGCTTTGGTTTCTGATAATTTTACAGATACAAAACAGATTTTCCTTAATTTCGTTGATGAACGTACAGGTTTGGTATCATTCAGATTTTCAAGTGCAAATCTCCGAAAAGTAGGAATCAGTGTTCACGAAAACATGACCAAACAACTTCACGGCGAAGATATCTCAAAAGAAGATATTATTCAGCGTCAATCTCAGCAGCTTACAATGACGCAAAAAGAGTTGGAGGCAAAAGAAAAAGAGTTGAACGAAAAGCAGGAACTTCTCGATTTAAGAGAAATGGAGATTTTCCAGAAACAACAACAAATCGAAGTTCAAAACCGTAACTTGGCAATTCAGAACCGCGCTATACAAGTTCAACAGCAAAAACTTGAATCTCAAAAGCGTGAAATGCAAAAACTTCAAGCTCTTCAGGCAAAAACCAATAAAGAACTTGCCGAGGCAGAAACAAATCTTGAAGCCAAAAATGCTGAAATTTCAAATGTAGCTCTCGAACTTGATAAACAGCGTCATGAAGTAGCTGAACAACAGAAAATTGCTGAAGAACAAAAGAAACATATCGAAGAAGTAAACATCGAAATTTCTACCAAAGAGGCAGAACTCAAAAAGTTGGGAATCAAAAACGATCTTCTCAACAATATTCTTACTGTAGCTTTGGTTGCGTTGGGTATTTTCTTGATACTGATTATCTTTATTGTAAAACTCTACATCGGTAAACGTAAAGACAATCAGAAACTTGCTGAGCAGAATACACGAATTGAACAACAGAATGTGGAGTTGGCTCAACAGAAAGATATTCTTGCCGAACAGAAAGATACACTCGCAAAACAGAAAGACAATATTATAGAAAGTATCCGTTACGCGCAGAAAATTCAGCAGGCTGTTATGCCGCCGATGGAACGTTTCAGTCAGTTTTTGCCGGAACATTTCATCATGTTGAGACCACGTGATATCGTAAGTGGTGACTTCTATTGGGGAACACATGTTGGTGACAAATTTGTTTATACAGCGGCTGACTGTACAGGTCATGGCGTTCCGGGTGCGTTCATGAGCCTTTTGGGTATCGCATTCCTCAACGATATTACTGCGAGAATGACCAGCGAAAATATCACTGCCGGCGAAATTCTTACACAACTTCGTGCCGACATCATTACATATCTTCGTCAGTCCGGCAAGGAAGACGAGCAGAAAGACGGTATGGATATGGCACTCTGTGTTTACGACAAAGCCAACAACAAAATTCAGTACGCCGGAGCTCACAATCCGTTGATTATCATTCGTAACAATGAATTAATTCAGTACGATGCCGACGAAATGCCGATCGGATATTACGAAAATCAGACCGAGTATTTTACTAACAACGAAATCGATATTTTGCCGGGCGATATGACTTACATGTTTTCTGACGGTTATCCTGATCAGTTCGGTATGGATAAAGGCAGAAAGAAAAAATACATGATAAAACGTTTCCGCGATTTCCTTATGAAAATTCATCACGAAGATCTTCCTGTTCAAGCACGACTTTTGGAAGACAATCTTGATGCATGGCGAGGCGAACTCAAACAGCTTGACGATATCCTCGTTATGGGCGTGAGATTTTAGAAAAATTTTTGTTAACAATATTTCAATAAACTGTCCCTAAAGTAATTATGAAATTTGACATTTTGGTCAATTTCACATACTTTGGAGGCAGTTTTTTATTTTCTAACTGAAATTATGAACAAAAATTTAATGTACAACATTTTTATTTTTTTCACTTTTTTTAATACATTTGTGACGTGAAAAAATATTGTAAATTATGCTTTTATATTCTGACTATTCACTAAAACCGCTCAATACTTTCAATATTGATGCAAAAAGCGAAATCTATTTTGAAGTATCTGATAAACAAGATATTGATTCATTTATCAGAAAAAGAAAATATTTTGAAATGCCACGTCTTATCATCGGAAATGGCAGTAATATCCTTTTTACCAAAGATTACAAAGGAGTTGTCTTAAAAAATTCTCTCAAAGGAATTGATATTCAAGTAGATGCTGATGATTATGTGTTGGTTCGAGTAGCTTCGGGCGAAAGTTTTGATGAATTTGCATTTACTTGCGCCCGCAAAAGATATTGCGGAATTGAAAATCTTTCAGGAATTCCGGGCAGTGTCGGCGGTGCCGTGGTTCAGAATATTGGCGCTTATGGTCAGGAAATCAAGAATTTAGTAGAAGAAGTGGAATACTACGATTTTTCTACTTTTGAATTCAACAAAATAAAAGGCGAAGATTGCAAATTCGGTTACAGAGATTCTATTTTTAAACATGAACTTTCTGAAAATGTGTTGATTACATCTGTTACATTCCGATTGTCAAAAAAATTTGAACCGATGCTTACTTACGGACATCTTGACGAGGCTGTTAAAGATATTCCGGTTTTGACTCCGATGTTGCTCCGTAAAGCTATTTTGTCGATAAGAGATTCCAAAATTCCTGATTACAAGCAATTTGGAAATGCCGGCAGTTTCTTTAAAAATCCGGAGTTAACAAAAGCTGCGGCAAAAAAAATCACCGAGCAGTTTCCTGAAGTAAAAACTTTTGAACTCGAAAACGGTAATGTAAAAATTCCGGCAGGACAGCTGATTGATCTTTGTGGTTTCAAAGACGACAATGACGAAAAAGTTGGAGTTGCAGAAAATAATGCTTTGATTGTTTTTAATCGTGGTAATGCCAAAGGAAAAGATGTTTTGGCGTTTGCTAAGAAAATTGAAAAAACGGTTAAAGACAAATTCGGGGTAAAATTGGAGCCGGAAGTTGTAATTTGTTAAAAAAAAAGAAATTTCGGATTATTTTAAGAAAATATTTTTTTTTGACATTGGCTAAGTAAACACAACTTGGCTAATTCAATTGTAATTTGTTCACGTTTTATTTATTAAAAGACTTGTACGATGTCTAAATTCGGTTTTACAAGAAAAACTGTATGGCAGTATTTCTTGATTTTTTTAGGCTCTTTTATAGTATCAGCCGGTTTTATATTGTTTATATCTCCGTACAAATTTGTTCCGGGTGGAGTTTATGGTATCTCAATTATGATTCACCACCTTACCCAAGGGATGTTTCAACATTTTCCGGACGGTTTGCCAATCGGTGTGGTATCGCTTTGTATGGACGTGCCGCTTACAATTTTGGGTACTAAGATATTAGGTCCGCATTTCGGAGTAAAAACAGTAGTCGGCTTTATGTCGATGTCGGTTTGTACCTCGATGCTTGAGTATTTTTATGGTTACGCTCCTTTGGTGGAAAATCAGCCGTTGCTCTCTGCAATTTTCGGCGGTGTACTTCTTGGCGTTGGCAGTGGTATAGTTTTCAAGGCTCAGGCTACTACAGGTGGTACTGATATTGTTGCGGCTATTTTGTCAAAATATACAAGATTGCCATTGGGAAAACTTCAAATTGCGGTTGATACCGTGGTTGTTTTCATCTCTTTGGTGGCTTTTCAGAATTGGGCAATTCCGATGTTTTCGCTTATCGTGATTTATATCAACGGTAAAGTAATTGACATCATCCTTCAAGGTATGAGCGTACAAAAAGCGTTGATTATCATATCGGAAAAGCATGACGAAATCCGTTCTAAAATCATAAAAGATATGGACAGAGGTGGTACATATCTTCAGGGACACGGCATGTTTGAGAATGCTGAAAAACATGTAATTTTTACAGTGCTCGACCGTAAGGAAGTGGAAATAATGAAAGATTATATTCGCGAAACCGACCCGTTGGCTTTTATGGCAGTACTCGATGCAAGTGAAGTTTTGGGCGAAGGCTTCAAGAGTATAACCGAAAAGTCAAACTCATTTTAGTTGATTTTGTAGTAATAACCAAATTAATATTCTGTTTATGAACGTAAAGATTGATGAAAGTTGGAAAGTATTGTTGCAAGAGGAATTTGAAAAGCCTTATTTTCAGCAACTTACTTATTTTGTGAAACAAGAATACAAAACACATGTTGTGTATCCTGAAGGCAAGAATATTTTTAACGCATTCAATCTTTGTCCGTTCAGTAACGTTAAGGTTGTGATTATCGGTCAAGATCCGTATCATGAGCCGAATCAAGCCCACGGACTTTGTTTTTCGGTGCAAGATGGTGTACAGTTTCCGCCGTCGTTACAAAATATTTTCAAGGAAATCAGTACTGATATCGGAACGCCTGTGCCGGAAAGCGGTAATCTTGAACGCTGGGCAAAACAAGGCGTGTTCCTTTTGAATTCAATTCTTACAGTTCGTGCTCACGAGGCGGCATCTCATGCCGGAAAAGGTTGGGAAACTTTTACTGACAAAGTTATCGATGTAATTTCAAAAAATGCCGACCATGTTGTTTTCTTGCTTTGGGGAAGTTACGCCAAAAACAAGGGAAAGGTAATTGATACTTCAAAACACTTGATACTTAGTACCGTACATCCTTCGCCGCTAAGCGTTTACCGAGGATTTTGGGGCTGCAAACATTTTTCAAAAGCCAACGAGTGGCTCGCTCAACACGGCAAAACACCGATTAATTGGTAATATCCCGATATGGCAACTACAGATAATTATATTACAATTGGCAAGCCGGGTGAAGCTCTTTACAAAGAGAAGGGCTCCAAGTTCATGTCTTTTGCGTATCATGTTGATACCGAAGACGAAGCTGATGAAATACGTAAAAGTTTTAAGAAAAAATATTACGATGCTACGCATGTAGTTTATTCATTCAGAATAGGTTCTGAGGGCGAAAAGTTTCGTGCCGCAGATGACGGTGAACCTTCCGGCTCGTCGGGACTTCCGGTTTATAATATGATTCGTTCCAAAGGTATTACCGATGTTATTGTGTTGGTTGTCAGATATTTCGGCGGTACAAAACTTGGTATTCCGGGGTTAATAGATGCTTATTCCAAAGCTTGTGAACTCGCTTTGGATGCCGCCGAAAAGGTTGAGAAATTGGTAACGGAAAATGTCAAAGTAAAAACTTCGTATTCCAACATGAATTATGTAATGCGGGTGGCTAAAGATAATGATTTGCAGATTTTGGAAATGGGCGGCTCTACGGAATGTGAAATTACACTCGCTGTTCGCAAAAATTTAGTGGACGATATAATCGTGCAATTGAATAAAAATGGTAAAATTACGGTATAAAATCTGAATTTTCTGAAAAAATATGCTATTTTAGTTTTGTTAATGAAAAAATATGTCTATCTTTACACCCGATAATATAAGTAAAGATGACACTTCAAGAGAATCTAAGTAAAAACGACAGATTTGCCGCAAACAATGATATTCATTTAATTGAAATCAAAGAAGGTTTCGCTTTAGCAGAAATGACTGTTCAAGAAAAACATCTGAACGCAGGAGGAGTATGCCAAGGCGGTGCAATTTTTACCCTTGCCGATCTCGCTATGGCAGCTGCTCTCAATAGTCATCATAATCTGACTTTCGGTATCCAAAACAATATTTCTTTTCTCCGTTCAGCTCTTTTGGGAGATTATTTAACTGCCGAAGCTTCAGAGGTTTTCAACCATCCTAAAATTCCTTACGTAACTGTTTCTATAAAAAATCAAAACGGTGAAATTATCGCAATGGTTACCGGACAAGGTTACAGAAAAAAAGAGCAGATGAATTTCGACACTTTAATATAACTATCAATCATGATTTTTAACCCTAAATATGAATGTATGGACCGCGAACAATTGCGTGCCTTACAGAGTGAAAGACTTATTAAAACAGTAAAAACTTGTTACGAAAAATCTCCTTTCTACCGCAAAAAAATGGATGAGCTGGGTGTTACGCCCGATGATATTAAATCTATCGACGATATTACAAAGCTCCCGTTTACTACAAAATTCGATTTGAGAGACGAGTATCCTTTTGGTCTTCAGGTAGTTCCAAATTCAGAAATCGTAAGAATACATGCTTCCAGCGGTACTACAGGCAAGCCCGTGGTTGCTACTTACACCAAAAACGATCTCGACGTTTGGTCGGAAGGTGTGGCTCGCGTGATGTCGGCGGGTGGCGTTACAAAAGATGATATTGTACAAGTATCTTACGGTTACGGACTTTTTACAGGCGGACTCGGTGCTCATGACGGCGTATTGAAAATCGGTGCTACTCAGCTTCCTACATCGTCCGGAAATACCAAAAAACAAATAATGTTGATGCAAGATTTCGGTACAAATGCGCTTTGCAGTACTCCGTCTTACGCAATGCACATCGCAGAGGCAATCGAGGCTTCGGATGTGGTTTCGCTCGACAAAATGAAATTGAGAGTCGGATTTTTCGGTGCTGAACCTTGGAGCAATGGTATGCGTCGTACTCTTGAACAGCGTTTGAAAATAAAAGCTATTGATATTTACGGCCTTACAGAAATGAGCGGTCCGGGTGTAGGCGGCGAATGCGAATATCAAGACGGTATTCATATTTGGGAAGATTTTTTCTTTCCGGAAGTTATTAATCCTGAGACACTTCAACCTGTAGCTGAAGGCGAATTCGGAGAACTGGTTTTTACAACTTTGTGCAAAGAAGCTATGCCGATTTTGAGATACCGTACCCGTGACCTTACGAGATTGCGTTACGAAAAATGTAGATGCGGACGTACTGCGGCGCGTATCGATAGAATTTTCGGACGTTCAGATGATATGTTGATTATCAGAGGCGTAAATGTTTTCCCGTCACAAATCGAAACTTGTTTGACAGATTTCCCGGCATTTCAACCTTATTATTTTATTACTGTTGACAGAATCAATCATGAAGACAGTTTTGAAATCAAAGTAGAACTTCGTCCGGAATTTTATGTAACACCACCGGAGAAACAATTGGTTTACGTAAATCCGCTTTACAAGAGGATTGTGAGTGTTACCGGTATCAAACCGTCAATCAAGGTAGTTCCTCCTATGACGCTTGAACGCAGCGAAGGAAAGGCAAAACACGTTCTCGATAAACGAAAATATGATGATTAAAAAAAATAAAGTGTGTTCATTGATTTGGACGCACTTTTTTTGTATAATTATAAATGATTCAATACGTTAAAAGTCCAATTTTATTCTCTTCTGTTTTTTTATTTTTCTTTTCTGATTGCTTTATTCTTATAGATTTTATTGTGTACTTAATATTAATCTACCGTTAATTAATCGGGGGGGTAATTAATATGAAATTAATTTGTATCTTTGCAGTGCTAATATAAATAAAAAAAATATCATTAAGGTATTATAATTGTAACTAACTGTTTAAATATCAATGTTAACTAAAAAAAGAAAATCTTTCGATGTTACTATTTTGATTTTGTATTCATGTAGTAACAAGAAAACACTTCAAACGGAATTATTGTTTGAAACAAGGTTTGCAAATGAAACAAAAGTAACTGATTTATTGATTAGTAAAAACTGCAATAAATATACAGCTGACAGTTTTATTTGCGACGTTGTATAGAGCAATTCAAATTATCTTTTGTAAAATCTATCTAAAGGGCATATAATATTAAATTCGTATCTTAAGATGTTAGAAATCAAAAATTTAATCAAAAAATTCGGAAATAAAACAGCGGTTGATATTCCGGAATTGAAAATCTCAAAAGGCGAAACTATTGGTCTTGTTGGCAACAATGGTGCAGGAAAGACAACTCTTTTCCGTTTGATACTCGACCTCTATCAAGCCACAGAAGGCAACGTTCTCTCCAAAGGTAACGACGTAGCCAAAACAGAAGAGTGGAAAGAATACACCGGCGCGTTTATCGACAACGGTTTTCTTATAGATTTTCTTACACCCGAAGAATATTTTGATTTTGTGGGCAATACTCGCGGCGTGTCGAAACCCGATATTGATGAAAAAATCTCAATGTTTCATAAGTTTTTCAACAACGAAATACTTGGTCAGAAAAAGTACATCCGCAATTTCTCATCGGGAAACAAACAAAAAATTGGTATCGCAGGAGCGATGTTTTGTCAGCCCGAAATTGTGATTCTTGACGAACCGTTCAACTTCCTTGACCCAAGTTCGCAGATAGAAATCAAACATCTTTTGCGTAAGTTTAACGAGGAATATGGCACCACAATTCTGATTTCGAGCCACAATCTCGACCATATTGTTGATGTAAGCAATCGCATTATCCTTATGGAAAACGGCTTGATAATCAACGATATCAACAACAAAAACAACGAAGCATCTCAAATTCTAAACGATTATTTTCAAACTAAATAAGACGGTAGGAATATATGAATAATAACTTATCATACTTATTAAAGTTAAAACGGCAAAGAAGACTTAGTGTAGACAATACCATTACAATGATCATTTTCTTAGTGCTTGGTGTCTTTTTTGCTATGCCATTACCTATCGCAGGTTTTGGATACGCAACTATTATACAACCAAACACTGTATTCGATGAATTGACAAAAGTGATTGTTTTTGCATTAACATTCGATGTAGGTTTCAAATGTGTATTCAGCAAATCATCAATTGCGGAATTATGCGCATTGAAATTGTTGCCTATACCAAAATATGAATTATACCTTCAAAATATCAAGAACAAGTTTTGCTCTGTTGTCAACTATATCACTCATCTATTCACCTTGCCATTGATTGTCACGTTATATGTACGTTCGCAGTTAACATTGTCGTATTCAATCATATTTTTAGTTTTCTATACGCTTTTGATGCTCACTAACACCTTTATTGTTATATGGATAAAAAGTTTCAATGGGTGGAAAAGGGAGTTAATATTGGTATTATTTTATTTTTTATGATTATCCGCAATTAACATAATCTCATTTTTTTGTTGTATATTTTATGCTCAAAATCAGGTTTATATGCAACAGCGGCAATCATTAATCTGTCGAATATTTTATCTCCGAAATACATTCGGTTGAATTTGTAACAA
>JAFXZT010000163.1 GCA_017541145.1 Bacteroidales bacterium
CGTGGCGGAAAAATAAAATCACCGTGCAAAAGTTTCAATCCATGTGGCGGAAAAATAAAATCACCGTGCAAAAGTTTCAATCCATGTGGCGGAAAAATAAAATCACCGTGCAAAAGTTTCAATCCATGTGGCGGAAAAATAAAATCACCGTGCATTCATTTTCAATCCATGTGGCGGAAAAATAAAATCACCGTGCATTCATTTTTAATCCACGTGGCGGAAAAATAAAATCACCGTGCATTCATTTTCAATCCATGTGGCGGAAAAATGAATGCATAGTTATTTTGGGGTTCAAAATCCATTCTAAAAAGTCAATATTTCTTTTGATTTCTTTAATTTTTCTGAAGTAAAAATATTACTTTTATGTATTTGTTTTTATATAATTTGATATATAGAATTTAATTTTAACATAGTTTAACTTTTATGCAAATTTCGCCATTATACGTTGTATATTGCGGTTTTTTAGTATAAAAAGTAACAAATTATCGCCAAAAATATATCAAAAATCAAATCAAAAACAAAAAATATTTGCATATATGATTTTTTTTGATTATCTTTGCAGTACAATTTTTAAATTTTTTAGAATTATGAGATCAATAATCAAAACAAATCTGAGACGTTTGAACAACGTGGAATCATTTGTCTTTATGAACTCAGTACAGATAGAAGCGGAGTCTTCTACTGTTAAAGACGTGGTTGAATTGTCAACCGAATTAAAGGAAAAGTTATCTGAGTATTCTTCAGCTTTGAAGATGAAGAAAACGAAAGGACTTACTAAACAAATTACAGATGTGTTTGATAATCTGAATGGAAAATTCAGAGATTTGAAACAGGTTGCTAACGCTACACTTAAAATTCCGGATATTATTTTGTCTCCGGATTGTGCAGCAAAATTTGTTAGTAAGGTAATCACAGAGGCTGTTAATACTGTAACTGCTCCTAAATCTAAGAGTTTTTACTCTTGTGTTGGTGTTATTAAGGTCGTGATTTCGTCTATTAAAGATGAAGTAGAACCCAAAATTCTTGAGGAATCAGGTTTCAAGAATACTATTGATGACATCGAAAAATTGACTTCTGAATTTGAAAGTCTTTATGCTGAACGTAATAAGCTTAGAGCTTTGCGCAAGCAGAAAATCGCTCAATTCAGAAAAGAATCGGAAGTTGCTTATAAATTGCTTGCTGATTTTATTGAAGTGAAGGCAAATATGGGCGACAAAGATTGTCAGTTGATTGTAACACATGTCAACGAGTCGTTGGTATGGTTGCCGAAAAAAGTTTCAGAAGCTAAGGAAGAAATATCCGAAGCTGTTGATACTGAAAATGATGGAGAGACTACTGCCTAAGTTTTATTAGGTATTATGTCTCATCTAAAAAATTAAACCGAGCGAGGAACATTTCGCCCGGTTTTTTTTTTGTATTTTTTTGTGACATTTCCTTTATTGGGTTAAAAAAATCGTTACAAATCAAAAAAAACTAATAGAAAAATCCTCTTTTACAATCGTCTAATTTTTATTATCTTTGCGCAAACAAATTTTCTGTGGAACAAATTATGGCAAGACAATTCAATACAGCGGTAACCTGCGATCCCAAACGGCACTATATGGTGGACATCTCCAATAAGATGAAAGTTTTAGAACGTCTCATTAACAACGGAAACTACTTCACCATCAATCGTGCGCGGCAGTTCGGAAAGTCAACGTCGTTGAAGTGGATTTACAACCAACTCAATGGAGAATACTTGGTTGTGTCCCTAAGTTTTGAAACCACAGATAAGTCCAATTGGGAGGACAACAAGTCTTTTTATGATTTTTTCTGCAAAAAAATGATTGCCGCGTTTAAGTCGGCAAGAATCGAAAACACAGAATATGAGCATTTTTGGATGTCGGTGAATCAAGTAGAAAAACCTGATTTTCAGTTTTTCTCAGAAGTGATTACTCAGTTTTGTGAGAAAGTTAAAAAGAAAATAGTTCTTCTGATTGATGAGGTTGACCAAAGTCTTGACAACGAATTGTTTGTGAGATTTTTGTCAATGCTTCGCAACAAATATATTGACCGTGACCAATTTGGCGACAATTCCACTTTTTGGTCGGTAGTTCTGGCGGGCGTTTACGACATCAAGAGCATGAAAGTGAAAATCCGTCCCGATGAAGATCACAAATACAATTCGCCGTGGAACGTTGCCGCCAATTACAAACTTGATATGACTTTTAATCCGCAGGAAATCAGTACTATGCTTACTGATTACGAGAGTGAAAATCATATCGGTTTTGATATCAATGAAATTTCAGAGGAGATTTACAAATACACTTCTGGCTACCCCGTTTTGGTAAGTGGTGTTTGCAAGGAGATTGATGAAAATTTGGATAAGGATTGGTCTAAGGATGGTGTTTTAACTGCTGTTAATAATATTATAAAAGACAATAGCGCAATGCTTTTCAAGGACATTACCAAAAACATCGAGAATAATTCTGATTTGAAAAAATTGCTTAGGGCTATTTCCTTGGAAAACTTCAAAATCAGTTATTACGCAGATATTTTCCCCTTGGAGTTGGGGCGGATGTTTTCTTTGTTGAAGGCTGATAAACATTCGTGTGCGCAGATTCATAATTTGATTTTTCAACAGAGAATCAATAATTATTTTATTGCTGAAAACCAATTTGGCAGAATCGAAAGCAATGCAGGACCAAGTGTTTATACAGATAAGCAAGGCGACTTGAATATGCCGCTGATTATCAACCGTTTTGCAGACATCATGAAACGTCGCAAAGACATCAAGGAGAGCGACGACGGTCAAAAAACATTCCTTGAACGCGAGGGACGTTTTATGTTTATTTGTTTCTTAAAGCCGATTCTCAACGGCACGGGATTTTATTATTCAGAACCCGAAAACGATGACGGCTCGCGTATGGATTTGGTAATCACCTTCAACCACAAGGAATACGTCATAGAGTTAAAGATTTGGCACGGCACGGAATACGAAATTTCAGGACGCGACCAACTTTCGGAATACCTCGAAACCCGCAATCTCAGCGAAGGCTACCTTATAACGTTCTCATTCTTAAAGGGAAAGTCCGTTCAAGAAAAACCCGAATGGATTGAGCACAACGGTAAAAGGATTTATGAGGCTGTGATATAATTACGGGAAGGAATAGGTGTTTGTTATTTTTTTTTAAAACAACGGAAAACTCGTGATAGCACGGAATTTCTGTGTTTTCCGTTGTTAGAAAAAATTCTATTCAAAATCTCTGCTTTTTACATCATCAATTTCTGCTTTTACGATGTCCAAAGCCTCTTTGAAATTGTTGATTACAGGATGAGGATATTGTGAATAGTCGTCACCGGTGGAATTTACGATAACAATTTTGCCCGCACCAAAATTTTCTGCCGATTTGATTCCCGCAGGCGAATCCTCAAATACCAAAATTTCTTCCGGTTTGAGGAAAAGTTTTGATGCTGCTTTTATAAAAATATCGGGAGCCGGTTTGCTCGCAAATGTATAATCGTTGTACACAAATCTCTGACGGATAAACCATTTCTTTAAATCGTAACGGTCAAAATAAAATTCTGAATTTTCTTGGTCGCTGCTTGTTGCAATAGCCATAGGAATAGCCGCACCAAGACAGAAATCAAATAAATTTGTTACTCCGTCCTGAAGTTTAAAGTTGTCGGTAAGTATAAGTTGTCTGTAAATGCCTTCTTTTTCTGAGGCAAGTTTCTGAAGTTCTTCACCTTCAAAATCGCGTTTGAAAAGATACTTGAATATTTCCGCATTGGTTTTACCGTGCATGTTATCAAGTATTTCCTGATCAGAAAGTGTGATACTGTACTTTTTGAGGAAGATATTCCAAGCTTTGTTGTGGTATGGTGTATCCCATAATAGTGTTCCGTTGAAATCGAATATAATACCTCTAAGTTGTGTCATCGTTCTCTATCTCCTAAATCGAATTTTAATGCAAAGTTACAACAAAAAATTTTTAAATGCCAAATAATTCAAAAAAAATATTTTTTTTGAGGCTTATTCAATATAATTACAAAAATTATACCTATATTTGAGGAAAAATTTTTCTTCTTTGGTTTAATGCGGATAAAATTTCATATATTTCTGATTATTTGCCTGTTAACAATAGGGGGAGAGGTTTTTGCTCAATCGGCAGAGACTAAAGAACGCATTTCCGAACTGGAAAATGAAATGAATAATGTATCTGGTGTAAAGCAAATTCCTATTATTTGTGAGATTGCCGAGTTGTATTCGCGCAACAATTCCGCCAAAGCGCTTTCGTATTTGGAAACTGCTGAAAAAGTTGCCAAAAAATCTAAGGCCAAACCGGCTGATTATATTTTGATTTACGATGGATACGCTTCTGTTTATTATTTCAAAAAATTGTACAAAAAATCTTCTCAGTATTACGAGAAGGTGTTGACTTTGGCTAAACAATCCAAAAACAAACGCAGTAATGCTTATGCGCTGTTTAATCTTGGAATCAGTTACAAAGCTCAGAATCTTAATAAGAAAGCTATTACATCTTTTAACGCCAGCTTAAAACTTGCCAAATCATTGCGTGACTATTCGCTTGCTATTCAGAATTATCATGCTTTGTACGAAACATATCTTGCCATCAAGGAATACAAACCCGCTTTTGAGAATTATTCTTTGTATATCAATAATATTACTGACAATGCCGGTAAAAAAAGTAAAAAGCTTACGGTGTTGACTTCCAGTTACAAGGGTGAGGAAAAAATGAAACTTCTCACAGAGTCGGAGGTGTTGGACAAGGAGGCAAAAATAGAAGAAATGGATTCGGCTTTTTCGGAAATTTCGCAGTTCAAGGATTCTCTTGAATTGGAAGCTGAACAAAAAAACCAAGAAATAGAACATCTTAGCAAACAAAACGAAGAGCAGAGCCAGCATTTGCAACAGCGTCAAGCTGAGATTAAAGGTAACCGCGAAACTATTGAAAAACAAGAGAGTTTAATTTTGGTTTTTTCTGTAGTCGGTGTTATCATTTTGGGATTGTTGATTGTATTGTTTACGATGTTCAAGAAAATCAAACGTATCAACAATCGTCTTGAAACTCAGAAAGATGAAATTGAGATTCAGAAAAATCTTATTCAAGTAAAAAACGAACAGATTACCGATTCTATCAATTATGCACGCAAAATTCAGGATTCGATTTTAGTACCTGAAAACAAGATAAAACGCTGGTTGCCTCAGATGTTTATCTACTACAAACCCAAAGATATTGTTTCGGGTGATTTTTATTGGTTTTCTAAGTTTGAACATAAATATGTGATTACAGCTATCGATTGTACCGGTCACGGCGTGCCGGGTGCATTTCTTTCGATGATTGGTAATACATTGTTGCACGAGATTGTTAATATAAAACATGTTTTCAAGCCGGACCAAATATTATCGATGCTTCATACAGGCATTACTTTGGCGTTGAATCAGGAGTCGGAAGATTCCGGTTCTGAGGACGGTATGGATATGAGTCTTTGTACTGTAGATACCAAGCAACATCGTTTTCAGTTTGCCGGAGCTAAAAATAATCTTTATGTAGTACAAGGTGATAAACTCAAAATCTTGAGAGCCAATTATTATTCTATCGGCGGCAAACCGTTGAGACCGGATATGAAGGTTGAGTTTACTTGTTACGACTTTATGTACGACGACAACACTTCTATATATATGTTTTCCGACGGATATTTGGATCAGTTTGGCGGTGAAAATGATGAAAAGTTCAATACTCAGCGTTTCAAAGAGATGATTCTTGCCAATCGCGAACTTCCGATGGAGCAACAGAAAAAGATTCTTGCCGAAACCATGGAGGCGTGGAAAGGTGACAATCAGCAGATTGATGATTTCCTTGTGATGGGTGTAAAACTTTCTGACCTCGAAAAAGGTGACGACAAGACTGATGAATAATTTTTTATTTGTTAACTCCGATTTCTTTGATTAAAAGTCCGATTGTATTCCAATTGAGAATCAAAAAAAGTATTACTAACGCCCAAGCGCATATTCCGGGGAAACGTTCTTTTTGATTGAATCCCAAGTCAAGAGCTGTACCCGACGATTTCTTTTTGCCAAAATGACGTTTGAATATTTCGTCTATTGAATATTTCTTGTCGCCGAAAATGCCTTCGCTTACTACATTTAGTGACCAAAGTTCGTCTAACAAGAGATGACTAAAATATCCGCATGTAGTGGCAAACGATATTACAAATTGCTCTCTCAGACTTAGTTGTGTGGTGGATGCTATCCATAGTGAAATCAAAAAGCATAACAATAATGCCGGTACTGAATGTATGATTCCTCGGTGGTTGGTCCATTTATTGAAATTTTCTTTCAAATATTTTTGTACGAAAACGAAAACTGCGGCAGGTACAAAGATTTTTAGAGCGAGATTTGCGCCTGCCATGTGCATCCAATATAGCGACATCGCGGCAAAAAAGTACGCATAAAACCCAAATACAATTTTTACCGGAAGCCCCGAATCTGAGTCAGTATCAGGTAGAAACGAGCCGATTATCGTAGCAAAAAATACGATAACTGCCATGTAAGCATTCGGAATTAAATTCCAATTGTATGAAATAATAGCTACTGCAAAACCTGTTGCCGCGCCCAATGATACATGTTTTTTGAAATCTGCCATTTTGTTAATTTTTTGAGGTTCTTTGATGTGGATGTTTTCTATTGTATTTTGCAATAAATTTTTGGAAGCCGAAAAATACGCCCCAAGCTACAAGAGTTCCCGCAATAGCTCCGCAAACTACATCGCCAACGAAATGTCGTCCGAGGTAAATTCTTGAGTATGCGAATAGTATAGCGATAAAATAAATTAAAACCGTATACCAATTGCTCTTGAAGAATTTCGTTGTAAGATAAGCAATTGTGAAGAAAATTGCTGCGTGAGCTGAAAAAAATCCGTATTTTCCGCCGCGATTGTCGTTTACGATATGTACTTGATCCATAATTGTTTCGTCCCAACAGGGGCGGAACCTCTGTACCGAATGTTTGAAAACATTGCACAGTTGGTCGCAAATAAGTATCGCTACTGCCATGAACAACAAAAATATTAATGCTTTTCTGTAATTGGGTTTTACTTTCTTGAAAATGAAGAAGATAAGCACTGCACCCAATCCAAACCAAACAATCTTGCTGTTTGACATGTAATAGAAAAACATATCAAAATTATCGTTGTACACTGAATTTATAGCCAACGTGATATTTTGGTCGAATTCTACTATCGGATTCATTTACTTGTAGTTAGTTTAATATCGTTGTGTTAACGTTTTTTATAATTTTCTTCTGAAAAATTCGCTGCAAACCACTGCTGTTGCCGTGCTGACATTCAGCGATTCCGGTGCGTTTTCAGGAGTAGAGCCGCATGGAATAAGAATTTTACGTGTTATGAATTTTTCGGTTTCAGGCAATATTCCGTGACCTTCGTTTCCCATGATTATAATTCCGTTTTGCGAAAGTTTGTCAGTATAAATATTGTCACCCGAAAGAAATGTTCCGTAAACAGGAATTTTCATGCTGTTGGCTTCTGATAGAATTTTTTCAAGTTTGCAATATTCTACATCTACTCTGAAAGCCGAACCCATCGAAGCCTGAATTACTTTGTTGTTGTAAAGGTCAACACAATCGTCGGATGCTATTATCGTATTGATTCCAAACCAATTAGCAATTCTGATTATTGTTCCGAAGTTTCCCGGATCGCGTACAGAATCGAGGCAAAGATAAAGCTGAGTTTCGTTGAGTTTAAAATTCTTGCTGTCGTCTTTCATGTACACTTCAGCAACCACGTCTACAGCAGTTTGCATTGCCGAAATTTTTTTGATTTCGTCTTTTGTGACTTCTTGTATATTTTCGCCGGCAAATTTTTTCGCGTGAGTTTCAATCCAATCTTTTGTAGCGAAAATCTCTTTGATTTTCAGATTGGAACGCAGCAATTCGTCTACTACTTTGTGACCTTCGGCTACAAAAGTTCCCGATTCTGCTCTGAATTTTTTTTGCTGTAGTGAATTTATCTGTTTTATACGGTTTTTGCTAATCATTTAATTTAATTAATTTTGCAGCGAAATTATTAATAAAAATTGAGAACTTTACATACATATCTAAGTTTTTTGTTGTCGGCGATATTGTTTTTTGTACAATGTTCACCCAAAAAATATTTCGCTGAGGATGATAAACTGCTTGTGGGCAATGTTGTTACTTGCGACAATGCTTCTATTGATGTGGCTGAACCTCAGGCGTATATACGACAAACTCCGGTGCGTTTGGTCATGGGAATTGCTTTGCATGCAAGGATTTACAATTGTGTGGATCCTCAGAAAGCCGATTCTATAAAAATAGTTAACGATAAAAAGCTTGATGCCAAAAATAAGCAAATTAAGTCGAAATTTCTTGATAGAAGTTATTTCCTGAAAGATACAATCAAAAAGGCAAAATTTTCAGCACAATGGTACGAAGAAAACGAACCGCGTCCCGATACTGCTGCATTTTGGCGCAAGGTTGCCGCTAAATACGAGAAAAAACTCGCAAAACACGAGGCAAAAGGTTATGAGGAAAAAAGCAAAATTTTTTCTTTTCCGCTTTTTTTGCAGAAAATAGGGGAGGAGCCCGTGAAATATAAACCCGCTTCTACTCAAAAATCTGTTGAGCAAATTGCGCTTTACATGAAAACCAAAGGCTTTTACGATGCCAAAGTTACTTATGAGGAAAAAATCAAAAATAAAAATGTAACGGTAACTTACAAAATAGAAGCCGGTGACCCGATAAAAATCAATAAAATAGATTACAATATCGAGAATGATGACACTTTGAAAAAATATGTTTTGCTTGATACTGCAAAGCGTAGTTTCAAAACCGGTGATAATCTTGATATTGATGTACTCTCGTCGGAACGCAGCAGAATTACCGCAAATCTTAAAAACAACGGTTATTACAGATTTTCAAATGATTATATCAATTATTTAGTTGATACAATCAACGGTAACCATTTGGCTGACATCACGATAGATTTTTTGCCTGTAACTCTTGATAACGGCAGGGTGGCAAAACATCATCGTTCATTTATTTCCAATGTTAAAATTTATCCGAATTTCGATACCAAAGAGGCTCTGAAAAACGAGGAAGAGTATTATAGTAAAATGGATACTACGATTCTCAGACCGAGAAACGGAGGCGGTGCAGTTGTTTATTTCTTGTCGGAAGAAGAATCTTCGGTAAAACGTTTTATGATTGCAAAAGAGGTTTTTGTAAAGAAAGGCGATATTTATTGCGAACAAAATGTTAATAATACTTATCGACATCTTACGGCTTTTAATGTTTACAAACTTGTGAATATTGAGTTTGAACCATCAAATCACCGTGATTCTTTGAACTGTAATATTTTCCTTACAAATGCACCGTTGCAATCTTTCAGTACCGAAATCGACGGTACAAACTCGTCGGGAAACCTTGGTGCGCAAACAAGTTTTACTTACAGACATAAAAATATTTTTCACGGTGCTGAATCTTTGGATCTTAGTTTCGGACTCGCATTGGAATCTCAAACCAGTTTCGCCAATGAACAACGAAATTTTGATCTCAATACTCAGGAATATTCTTTGGAAACCAAACTTTATTTCCCGAGATTTTTAGGTCCGTTGGCTCTTAGAAGGTTAACTCGTGATAATACACCAAAAACTTATTGGTCTTTGGGTTTCAATTATCGCAAACGTCCTGATTATACGCGTTCTGCAATTACGGCAAGTTATTATTATCAGTGGAATATCGGAAAATATTCGTCTAATGTTGTAACGCCTTTGAGATTGTCGTCAATCAAAATTTCGGATACCGACAGTGCTTTTATGGCTTGGTTGGACAGACTTTATATCAAAGATTCTTATCAAGACCATTTTATTCTCGGTTCGTCGTATTCGTTTACATTCAACAATCAAGGTAACGGACACAGAATGCATAATTATTTGAAATTCAATTTGTCGTGGGCAGGCAATATGCTGAATGCGATCAGTAAAATGATGGGCGCAACTCCCAACGAGCATGGCGATTATACAGTGCCGTGGCTTGAAACTAATTATGCTCAATTTGTAAAGGCCGAAATCGATTTCAGACATTATATCAAAACCGTGGGAACCAACACGATAGTATTTCGCGCTTATGCCGGAGTAGGTTTGCCGTACGGAAATAGCAATGCGATGCCGTTTACAGAACAGTTTTTTAGCGGCGGTGCCAACAGCTTGCGTGCTTGGCAGATACGTAGTGTCGGGCCCGGAAGTTTTGTTAATACGGAAAACAACGGTCTTGTTTCAAAATATCCGAATATGACTTCGGACATGAAATTAGAAGCAAATTTGGAATATCGTTTCAAGATTTTCTGGGTTGTAGAGGGCGCATGGTTTGTTGATGCCGGCAACATCTGGTCAATAAACAATGACGACCGACGCAGCGGAGGTGATTTCTCGTTCAACCGTTTTTACAAAGAAATTGCCATCGGTTCGGGATTAGGTTTCCGTCTTGACTTCGATTTTTTTATTTTTAGAACAGATTTTGGTTTGAAACTCCATGATCCGTCGCTTCAGGACGGAAAACGTTGGGTATTTCAGGATGACAAACAATTTTTGTTCAGACCAAAAAACTGGGCGTTTAACCTCGGTATAGGTTATCCGTTCTAATCATCAATCAGTTAACAAAAAATAGATTATGTACGTAAAACCCAAAAAGAAATTAGGTCAGCATTTTTTGGTAGATTTAAAAATTGCACAAAGAATTGCTGATAGTATCAATCTTCCGGTAGAGGAAGGCAAGAAAAATGTTTGTGTGGAAATTGGTCCGGGTACCGGTGTTCTTACACAATTTTTGATGGACAACAAGGATTTGGATCTCAGTGTTATCGAAATAGATGAAGAAAGCGTTGAGTATTTGATGGTTAATTATCCGTCGTTGTATCAGGAACAGAGAATTATTGGTGGAGATTTCCTTCAGTTGGATATGAAGAAATATTTTCCGAACGGATTTCCGATAATTTGTGGAAATTTTCCTTACAATATTTCAAGTCAGATTTTCTTTAAAGTTCTCGACCACAAAGACGAAGTAAAACAAGTAGTCTGCATGATACAACGCGAAGTGGCACAGCGAATTGCCAATCACGAAGGAACCAAAGAATACGGAATTTTAAGTGTATTCCTTCAGGCTTATTACGATATTGAATACCTTTTTACTGTTGACGAAAATGTATTTAATCCGCCGCCAAAGGTAAAAAGTGCTGTAATCCGACTTACCCGCAACAATGTTACAAATTTGGGTTGTGACGAGTCGCTTTTCCGTAGGATCGTGAAAGAATCGTTTAACCTCAGACGCAAAATGATTCGCAATTCTCTCGCTAAATACTTGAAAGGCAGACCAGAAGAAGAACGTTTCCTTATGATGCGTCCGGAACAACTTTCTGTACAAGATTTTATCGAACTTACAAATATACTTTCTGCTCAATAATGCGGAAATTATATTCTTTTTATAAAACACTTACAAAATCTAATAAGAATGAAAAGTAAAACATCACTGTTGATTGGAGTTGCGATGTTTTCTGCATTTAGCGCCGCTGCTCAGACAAATATCGTGAGCAGTCCCGACGGAAAACTAAAACTCAATCTCACCTGTGAATCAGGAACTCTCTCGTATTCCGTGAATTATGACGGAAATACATTTTTAGAAAAATCGCCTTTAGGATTGATTACAGACATCGGTGATTTTACCAAATCGTTGCAACAAACCGGTTTTAAAATTGATACCGTTGCATTTGATTACAGTGTCAGAACCTTAAAAAAATCCGAAGTCAAAGGAAAAGCTACCCGTGCGGTTTGGAACATCAGTGTTGACGGCAATCCTGTTTACGACATCGTTTTTATGGTGGAAAACAACGACATCGCTTTCAAATATCAGTTCCACAGATATCCTGTAAAAGGCGAAGAACGTTTTTGTGCTGTAATTAACGATGATAGAACTTTTTTCAATTTTCCTAACGGTACTACAACATTTCTTTCAGCACAAATGCCGGGCGGAACAGGATGGGCTCGTACCGCTCCGTCTTACGAGTTGCCGTATTTTGTTGACAAGCCAACCGGTGACAATGCCAACGGGGCAGGATTTGTGTTTCCGTGTTTGTTCAAAACTCCGTCAGGATGGGTTTCTATTTCTGAAACAGGTGTTACATCAGCATATTGCGGTTCTCATTTAGTTTGTGACAAAAATTCAAGTTACAAAATCGCCAATCCTATAGAATCCGATTTCAATTACAACGGAACTTCAGCACCGGGAATACCTTTGCCGGGCGAAACTCCTTGGCGCACAATTACTCTTGGAACTACACTTGCTCCAATCGCAGAATCTACCGTGATGTGGGATTTTGTAGAGCCGCTGTATTCACCGTCCAAAGAATACACTTACGGTGCAGGTACTTGGTCGTGGATTATTGGTTTTGACGAAAGTGTCAACTACAAAGACCAAAAAGAATATATTGATTTTACGGCAAAAATGGGATTTGTGTCTGTTTTGGTTGATAATTGGTGGGATACTCAAATCGGTCGCGATTCTATCGAAATCCTTTCAAAATATGCACTTTCCAAAGGTGTAAGTCTTTTCCTTTGGTACAATTCCAACGGATATTGGAACGATGCACCGCAAACTCCGAGAAATATCATGAACAATATCATCAACCGCCGCAAAGAAATGGCTTGGATGAAATCAATTGGTATCCGTGGTATCAAAGTCGATTTTTTCGGTTCTGACAAACAGCAAACTATGCAGCTTTATGAAGATATACTTGCCGATGCCAACGATTTTGGTTTGGAAGTGATTTTCCACGGTGCTACACTTCCCCGCGGTTGGGAAAAGATGTATCCGAATTTTATCGGTTCAGAGGCGGTTTTGGCTTCAGAAAATTTGCATTTTGGAAACGATTTTTGTAACTTGGAATCATACAATGCTACACTTCATCCTATTATCAGAAATTCAGTGGCATCCATGGATTACGGCGGAGTAACATTCAATGATTATTTCAATACCGCCAACGATACTACAATTTGGGGCGGACATCGTGTTACATCGGATGTATTTCAGCTGGGAGTTTCGGTTTTGTTTCAATGTCCGCTCAATCATCTTGCACTGTATCCGAGAGTTACAAAAGAAAACGAGCCTTGGAAACTTCAGTTTTTGAAAGACGTGCCAACACTTTGGGATGACATCAAATTTATCGACGGTTATCCCGGAAAAAATCTCATTCTTGCCCGTCGTCACAAAGATACTTGGTACATCGTAGCAATCAACGCAGATGAAAAACCTTTGAAAAAAACAATAAATTTGCCGATGCTAAAACGCGATATTACACTCTACAGCGACGATATGAAGCTTAACGGTTCTGTAAAACCAATGAAAGTTTCTGCCAACGGAACTTATCAAATTAACGTTCCGCACAACGGCGCTGCAATTTTTGTTGGCAAAGAGTAAGGATTGCTTTTATATAAAAAATTATCACGGATTAGCTTATTTTAACACAAATATAATATGTGCTAATCCGTGATTTTTTGTATATTGCACATCCAATTTGTGCCAATGATTAAGTATCTGATATTAATATTATTACTCCTTGTTAATTGTCGGTTTTTGCAGGCTCAGAATCATAACAACGAGATAGATTCATTGTTGAGTGTTCTGAATTCTGAAATACCGGATTCCGTTCGTATTAGTACTGGCAACCAATTGGGCGAAGCTTATCTGAATGTTGCGATAGAGTACTCTTTTGAGGATAATATGGATAGTACATTGTATTTCCTTTTTAAGTCTTTGGAAGTGTACGAGAATAATCATAATTTACATTATCAGTCAATAGTAATTTCCGACATCTCGCTTACATTTTCCAATTTCGATATGATGCCGCAAGCGTTTGACTATATGGAACGTTCTATTGCACTTTGTAATGCTATTCATGATACAATACAGCTTGCCCGCAATTATTTTATCCTCGGACTTGCCAACATGAATCTCAACGTTTACCAAGTTGCTAAAGATTATTTCTCCAAATCGCTTGAACTTTACGAATATCTTGATAATGAAATAGATGAACTTTTGGTAAAAACCTCCATCGCCAAAAACGATTTTTATATTGCCCAACATTATGATGCAAAGAGTCTGAACGAGGCTTGTAAAAACGAATATTCATCTTTGAAGGCGATGATTGTAAATGATGATGTTGTAATTGATTATTTGAATTATTGTTACGCCTTTATAAGCGACTTTTTTACAACAATGCGTGTTCAACCTGTTGATTCTCTGAAAGATTATTACATCTCCGGGATGAAGTATTTTTACAATTCGGCAGAAAAATATTCCGGTTATACATCGTGGTTTGATACACGCCGTCAAGTTTCCAAAGTTTACATCTCCATGGCAGAAGGCAAAAAGTTGAAAGCCAAAAAAGAACTCAACGCCGTAAAAGATAAAAATTGCGTGGAATATTATGAGGCGGCTTATTGGTATTATATGGAAATTGCTGATTATAAGCATGCTCTTGAAAATTACGACTTGATGAATAAGTACGAAAGTACAACATTCAATGCTGAAACTTCAATACGTTACGAGCGAAATCGTGCTCAAGCCGATTACGAAGACAAGTTGCGGGCAATTGAAAATCTGTCAAAACAACAAAAATTGGAATTTGACCTTCAGTCGCATAATTCAAGAATCCATCTTTACGGAGTTTTGGTGTTTTTGTTATTGATATTGGCTATACTTTTCAATATTCTTTATCAAAAGCGTATGGCAAACACGCGTAACAAAATTCTGCGTAGTGCTAATCATGAAATAATGGAACACAATTCTGAAATTCAGATTATTAACGAGGAAATTCGCGCTCAGACCGAAGCACTTTTGAGCTTGAACGAGCAAGTGGAGAATCACCGCGCACGCCTTAAAGATGCCAACGAAAATATGTTGCGCTCAATAAAAATGGCAGAACAAATACAACTTGCAACAATTCCGTCTCAAGAAACTATGAATAATATTTTCGGAAGTTGTTTCGTGTATTGGCGTCCGAGAAATATAGTTTCCGGTGATTTTTATTGGGCTACTCAGATTGGAGATGTAAAATATTTAGTAACAGCAGATTGTACAGGACATGGAGTTCCCGGAGCATTGCTCAGTATATTGGGAATTTCTATTCTCAACGATATTTCGCATTTGTTTATCGGACTGAATGCGGGTGAAATTCTTGATTTGATGAAATCGCATTTTATAAATGCATTATCTGAAAATCAAAACATGTATGACGGCATAGAGATGTCGCTGTTGTGTATCAACAGAGCTAAAATGAAATTGCAATATGCCGGAGCAAAACGACCATTGTATTTGGTTCGTAATTTTCAATTGTTTGATTATAAACCGGATTATCAGAGTATTGCACATGATTTTTTGCGGGTTAATCGTAAATTTACGAATCGTGAAATTGATATTCAACAAGGAGATATGTTGTATACATTTACAGACGGCATTCCTGACCAAGTTGGCGGCGATACCGGTATTGACAAATTGTCATTGCCATCGCTTCGGGATTTACTTTCCGAAATTTCCGGTTTCCCGGTGATGCTTCAGAAAGAAATCTTGCACGGCGCAATTTTATCACATTTAGCGGCGTCAATTGTCTTTGTTGCGGAACAAATCGATGACCAATTGATGATTGGAGTGCGGATTTAATTTTATCTTTTTGATTTACAGATATTTTTATTTATCTTTGCATTCAATAACAAAACGTTTTGATTATGGCGCAATTTATAGCAAATCCCATTTACGATTCAGCTTTTAAATACATGATGCAAAACGAGCGTGCAGCCACCGTTTTGCTCGAAAATCTTCTTGATAAAGAGATACTTAACCTCGAGGTACTTTCCAATGACATCGCGATTATCGAAGAAAAAAGCGGTGTTAGAATTTTACGTCTTGACTTTTCCGCAAAAGTTAAAGACAGAAAAACCGGCGAAACTGAGCTTGTAACAATTGAACTTCAAAAGTCGTATCTCGATACCGAAATTATGCGTTTTAGGACTTATCTCGGTCAACAATATTCTGATGTTAAAAAGACTGATACCGAGATGGTTAAAACGTGGCGCAAAAATAAAGATACCGGAAAAGTTGAAAACGTGGAAGTAGAAAAACACATCCCGTTGCATATAATTGCGATTTATATTTTGGGACATCCTTTTCAAGAAATCAACATCGAAAAACCTGTAATTTATAACCGTGCAAATCCGCGAGGTATTGAAAATGAACATATTCCGGAAGTCATGAAAACACGGTTTTTCCAAGGGCTTACACATGATACAATTATTGTTCAAATTCCGTATCTGAAACGAAATGCCAAAACCAAAGTTGAACAAATTTTGGAAGTTTTCTGTCAAGATTACGTATCATCCGGAACCGACCAACTTCTTGAAATAGATGATTTTGATGAGCGTTCTGCCGAATTTAAAGAATTGGCACGCCCCTTACAATATGCGGCTTCCGATCCTGAAGTTAGAAAAGTAATGAAAATAGAGGACGAGATGTCAATCCATTTTCAGAATGTAAAATACGTGACCGACGAAAACGAGGCTTTACATATTTTGGTGGAAGAAAGCCGAC
>JAFXZT010000026.1 GCA_017541145.1 Bacteroidales bacterium
GATGTAACCGTCGTAAGCGTGTTCCATAAGTTCGAGGTTCATGTTGTTTTCTTCGCAAAGTTTTTTAACCTCGTCCTTTGTAAAACCGTAATATTTAGCTGTTTTACCCGGATTGATAATGCTATATTCTCTGAAATTATTGAGTGCAGATTGAGTTTCGTATTTTATAATCGGCAAAATTCCCGTCATATAAACAAGCAAAAAAAGTTTATTGGCGGAGTTGGATTTGAACATCGCCCTCAAAAAATTGACATATTCATCTCGGGTTTGTGAGTCCTCGTCCCTGACAAGTTTATCCCATTCGTCAATAATTAAAACAAAACGGTCGCCGGTTTTCTTGTTAATTTCAACAAGAGCATTTGCAAAAGATTCTGTTTCTTGCAAAAAATCATACGAGTCTTTTAAATCCGCCACAAAACGTTTTTGGGCATCTTTGACTACGGTTTTGTGGTCGTAATCGGCAAATCGGTTCCAATCAATATAAATTGTGGGATATTTGTTGAGATGAGTTTTATAATTAGGAGATTTGGTGATTTCAAGACCTTCAAACAATTTTTCGGAATTTGACGAACGGTCATAATAAGCATACGCCATTTGTGCAGCAACGGATTTGCCGAAACGACGGGGACGCGATACGCAGACAAAGCGATTCGACGTATCCAAAGCATCATTAAGAACAGTTATCAGTCCCGATTTATCAATGAACGTACCGTTCAACGTACCTTGAAAATCAATGTTTCCGTAATCTATAAACTCACTCATAATGCCGATATTTTTTTACAAAGATAACTGATAGATTTGAAATTTAAAAATTTAAATTATTCAAGTAACTCAAGTTTTTTTCTTTAACAACAGTACGCACGATGGAGTAAAGATAAATATTTAGAGCTAACAGGCACTTGGGAAATCGAAGGATTTATAAATATTTATAATGATTATAAAACAGAACGACAAATAAATATCGAAGGAAAATTATATATACCTTCTCAAAACAATAATTCAATCAACGTATAGAAGATTGAAAATAAAACAGAGATGACGTTTTGTTTGTAAAGCATCATCTCTGTTTTTTTATTTACTATCATATAAACCAAACGAAGGTTGAATGATTATTATGCATTAACAACTGTCAAAATAAGATAAACGACGTACAAAAGTACTAAAATAATACCTTCCCAACGCTCCAACGAACGTTTGGTAAACAAGAAAAACCACAATAATCCGCAAAGTCCAATCATCCAAACGTAATCAGAGAAAAATCCGACGTTGGAATCTTTTATCGGACAAATGGCTGCTGATAAACCAATTACAGAAAGTATATTGAATGTAACACTGCCGACAACATTACCAATTGCCATATCAGTTTCTCCCTTGCGGGCTGCTGCTATCGAGGCAAACAATTCAGGAAGCGATGTTCCTACTGCAACAATTGTTAAACCAATGATTCTTTCTGAAAGTCCCGACTGTTGTGCGATATATGTAGCACCGGCAATAAGTCTGTCAGCTCCGATAACCAAAGCTGCAAACGATACTACTACTACCAAAAGCGCAACCCAAAGCGGCCACGGCTTTTTTTCATCTTCCTCTTCTTTAGGTTGTGACTCTGCATTTTTACGAGAATGGCGTATCTGCCAATAAATGAATACGCAAAGCATCAAAAATCCTAAAATTCCCGGAACTCTACCGACTGTACCCGACATCGCAATCAATACAAACAATCCTGCCGAAAGAAACATAAACGACATATCAATTGTAAGTGTCTGTTTCGACGATGCACATTCTTTGATAATTGCAGCGGATCCGAGAATAAGTGCGATGTTTGCGATATTGGAACCCACAACGTTACCGATTGCGATTCCCGGCGAACCTGCCAAAGCTGCTTGAATACTTACAAGCAATTCCGGTGCAGAAGTTCCAAAACCTACTATGGTTAAACCGATTACCATCGGCGAAAGTTTGGCGCGTTTTGCTATGGAAGTTGCTCCTTCCACAAGATAATCGCCGCCTTTTATCAGGAGTGCAAATCCCAATAAAATCCAAAAGATATTTAACAGCATAATTTTAGATAATTAATTTCCGCAAATATATGAAAAAAATATCTCATAGTCAACTGAAAAAAACTACTTTTTGGACATCGACAATACTACTTCCACTCGGCGATTGAGAGCGCGACCTTCTGATGTAGCATTGGTAGCCATCGGAGCTGTTTTTCCGAATGCCTTGTAACTCAACCTTTTGGCATCAACTTCGGATGATACAAGAAAATTAATTACAGTACGACAACGACGTTCACTCAGCAACATATTTTCTTCTTCAGTGCCTGTGCCGTCGGTATGACCGCGAATTTCTGCATTATACTGAGGATACTCTTTCAGGAAAAGTGCCAACTGATTAAGATAAGCTTTTGAAATTTCGGTAAGTTTCGCCGAATTGTATGTAAAATTCACGTTTTCAAGTGTATACGGAATATCAGTTTGAATCTTATCAAGTTTCATATTATCGATTGTTGGCGGTACATATTCCGCAGAATCGGGCTGAAAGAACTGAACATTGTAAAAGAATCCTTTTTTCTTTACTGTTAACATGTAATCTTCTGACTTATCAACCGGAGTGGAAACGGCGTAAGTTCCGGTTTTGGAATCAGTAACGGCGTGTGAAGTTTCATTTGAAGTAAGTCCTGTTAAATCAACATCAACACCTGCAATCGGATTGCCATTATCATCAACGATTTTACCTTTTATGAGCAAAACTTGCGACGGACTTGCCTCGGGATAAAGGTCTGAACAATAGATGTCCCAACCGCCTTCACCGCTCAAAAGCATGGTAGAAAAATATAAACGTTTGCCGTCCGCACTTACAACGTAAGCCACTTCATCACTTTCGGAATTGATTGGATATCCGATATTTTGAGGTTCAGAAAATCTTTTGTTGTTTTGCAGACGGGAATAGAAGATGTCAAAACCTCCTACCCCACCGTGACCATTTGAAGAGAAATACAATGTCTTGCCGTCGCAATGGATATACGGTGTTTTTTCGTCGTACTCGGTATTGATTTCCGGTCCGAGATTAATTGGCGCACTCCACAGAGAATCAGGATGTTTGCGAACAATTTTGTAAAGGTCGTAACCACCGTAACCGCCGGGACGATTTGACGAAAAGTACAAAACATTTCCCGTGGCATCTATAGCGGGCTGACCGTCGAAAAATTCGGTGTTAACTGTATTTGGCAACTTAATGAGCGGCCTCCAATTGCCATCCTCATTTTGAGAATAATAGATGTCACAATTGTCGTGGTCGCAAATTGTGATGTACAAAATTTTGTTGTCCATAGTAAGCGACGCTCCGCCCTGAAGTTTTCCGGTATTGAACGGTTTTGACAATTTTACTCCGCGACTAAATTTTTCAACACCGTTTTCTACACATTCCAACTGACTGAGCATCAATTCTTCCACATATTCGTTATTTTGTTTTTGATAACGTTGGTATCTGCGGGTATAAATCAAAATAGAGCCGTCGTGAGAAAGCAATGGCAAATATTCATCGTCAGCAGTGGAAATATCATGAAGTATTCTAGGATTGTATTTTACAGGATTGTTGATGATGTCAAAATATTCGTCAATCATTTGCATACGCTTGTTAGCCCACGCAAGATGCGAGGGAGCAGCGTTTGGAGAAGAGAGAAATTTCTCAAAATATTTTTGAGACCGGTCGAATTTTCTATTGATGTAAAAACATTCACCCAAAAAGAATGCCGCACGCGAACTGTCGTAAAATTCACAATTTGTAAAACTAAGTCCGAGATAATTAAGCGCGGTTTGCGAATATTCTTTTGCCAATTTGTGCTGAAATCTCAACTGCGCATCTTTTGCCTTATCGAGATAATATTTACCTACAAGCATTGCAGCAGGATAATAATTCGGATTACATTTCACAATCTCAAGCAAATACTTGAGTCCCAACTCTTTGTTTTGCTGCATAAGAGCGGCGGCATCGTTGTAACGTGTAGTAAGCTCCTTGGAATTTGGGAGTTTACAGTTTTGCGCAAAAGAAACCGTACTCAAAAGACAAAATAAAATCAAAAATTTCAGCTTCATGGCGTAAAAATATTAATGAGTTAATATAAAAAAAGAGGTTGTCTTATTGATGAAAAGACAGCCCCTTTTTGGATTGATGTAACAAAAATTATTTTATGCTTTCAGCTTTTTTGTTGGCTTCAGCAGTTAATTTGTCAGCTTTTGACTGAGCTTCAGAAACAAGTTTATCGCCTGAATTTTCAGCAGCAGTAACAAGAGATTCTGCCTTTTTGTAAGCATCATTTAGAGTTTTGTCAGCTTCGGCAGTAGCTTTCTTAATTGCTTGATCAGCAGCTTTTTTGGCAGCAGCCTTTGCAACCGGATTAGAACCTGCTTTTTCTACAAGTTTGTCAGCCTCTTCGGTAGCTTTTGCAACAGCTTGATCACGAACCTGTTTTGCTGCGTCTTTTGCTTTTTCGCATGCAACTTTTGCTTCGTTTACAAGTTTCTCTTTTGTTGCTTTTGCTGTAGCTATCAACTTGTCGCCCTGAGCTTTGGCATCAGCAATAAGTTTTTTGGCTTCTTCCGAAACTTTTTCTTTTACTTCTTGAATTTTTTCTTCTACCACTTCTTTCAAAGCATCGGTAGCAGATGATGAAAATCCTATAATTTTAGGATTGGAAACTGTACCGCCAATCTGAGCCAAAACTTTGATATTTCCGGCTTTGTCGCTGCCAACGGCTTGACACAAAAGTGAATTAGCAACTGTTTCGGCAAGTACCAAACCGACTTTCATATCCAATGTCTGATCCAAACCGACTGTACCATAGAAATTTGCATCTTGATCGTTGAGTTTGAATGCTGTAGTATCAATCTGAATATTGCCGTCAATAATTTCAAAACCTACGTTAATATTTTTCAAAGTAGGATTTTTTAATTTATCGTTTTTGGTAGCTGTACCGATAAGATTGAAAACTTTGGAATCGGTAACACCAACAGATTTTGTTACCAAACGACCGTCGCCGTTTACAGTTTTCAATTCCGGATTGAGATAACGGTCAAAATCTGATTTGAAGTTGACTTTTGCTGTCATCTTACCGTGACAACTTGATGCAATCGGCGCAAGATCTTTTACTGTATTGAAAGTTTTTGCAGTGGTTTGAATATCAATTTCAGAAAGATCGAGCTGCAAATCTGCTGACGGACGATTTTGATTTGCACCGTTGTAAAGTCCGTTTACAAATGCTTTACCACCAAGCATATTGAGATTCAAATTGTTGAGCGATGCAACACCTTCTTTGAGACCGATTTTACCGGAAAGATTCTCAATTACCAACGAATCGTAAAGAATTTTACCGATTTGTGCATTGAGAGCAAAATTGATATTTTTCGGAACTTCAGGAGCTTCGGTAGCTTCTTCAGTAGCAGTAGTTGAAGCGGTTTCTTCAACTGCCGGAGCCGAATGGTCGTAAGAATAAATATCGTTTACGTCAATCAATTTTGAATTGAAATTGAAAGAGGCTTTCAATGTAGAATCAGCAAAAACATATTGGAAAATATTGTCAATCTTACCGTTAAGATTAAAATCAGATTTACCCAAAGTCATATTAAGCTGTTCGAGATTTCCGTATTGAGGACTTACGATAAGATGCGCTTTTGAAATATTTACAGGCGGCAAATCTGTCATCACGGTTTCAAAATTGCTGAGCGTGATATCGCCTTCAGCCTTAAATTTGTCATACTGTTCTTTTTCGATAGCAGAAAGATTTCCGGCAAATTTCAAAGCCGCTTTTACAAAACCTTTCAATGTCATATCATCGAGCGGAACTACCTGATTTACAATTCCTAAATCGAGATTGAGGTTAACATTTCCGTCAAGAGCAATATCATCCTTGCTGGTTTGAACCACCACGCGTGCATCCACCGGATTGTTAGCCATTTCGAGATGAAATTTCTCAACGTCAACATTTATCAAATTCAAGTCGCCCGGACATTTTACATGAGCGTCAACATTGATATTTTCAACAGATTTCGGCAAGTCAGGATACTGGAAACGTGCATTGTCAACAACAAAATCAACAAAAAATTTCGGGAACGAAACCGCATTGAAATCACCCTTTGCACCGCCTTCAAAACTGAATTTACCGGAAGTTTTTACACCTTCGAGGTCTTTGGCATATTCAGCCGGAATCAAACTCAAAACACTCAGAAAATCAGTTTCTTTAGCACCGAATTTCAAATCCATTCTTACATTGGTATCCGGCACGGCAATCCAACCGTCCAAACCGAGTTTCAACTGATTGAGTTGGAAAAGATTCTCTTTGAAAGCGAATTTCATATTCACGAGGTCGGCATCCAAATCGGATTTCATGTGAACAAAAGCATCGTTTATATAAATAATAGGTCCGAGTCTTACATTGAGTTTTGCGATGTCCATCAAAGCCGAAAGAATAGTTTCTTTGTCAGAAAGATCGCCGTGAAGTGAGAAATTCAGACTGTCGATATAAGCATGTACATCAGTAATGCTATCGGTATATGTAACATTCAAATTGTTGACTTGCAACTTTTTGAGAGCAAGAGCAAACGAAGAACTTGCAGTAGTATCCGAATTATCGTCCGTAGCAGTAGAATCAGAAATTGCAATATCGTAATTTGCTTTGCCTCCGGAAGTTACGATAACATTTGCGGAAGGATTGTCGAGAACTACAGATTTAATTTTGATTTTACCGCCGAAAAGTGACATCAAATTCATTGAAACCTCAAGACGGTCGAATCCCGCAAGAGTGTCGCCGGCAAATTCGTTGTGACCGACAACAGAAACATCGTTGAGCTTTACTGTAGCATTTGGAAAATTGGAAATTAAGCTTAAATCGAGATCACCGATTACTACATCGGCATCTACATAATTTTTGGCTACCTCGGTAACCGTTTTTAAAACTTTATCCTTGAAAAATACCGGGATTATGATAAGTAACGCTAAAATTACTACAAACGTAATACCCAAAACTTTCAATAAAGTTTTCAGAATTTTGTTCATGATTTTTAAATTAGAAATATTTACGTTATCAAATTCAAACTTACAAAAAATATTTAGTACAAAAAAAATATTTTTGGTTAAAATATTACAATTAATTGATTAATTTTGTGGAAAATTATTCAGATGAAACAAGTTTTGCTAAGCACAGCGTATCTTCCAAATATTCAATACTTTAGAGCGATATATCAAAATGAAAATATCGTAATAGAGCAGTTTGAAAGTTTTCCCAAACAGAGTTTTAGAAACCGAACTCAGATTCTTACGGATTCGGGATTGATGAATCTCAGCGTACCGGTTGTAAAAGTAAATTCAAAACAACTGGCAAAGGATATCAAAATAGCCTACAAAGAAAACTGGCAGGCAAAACATTGGCACGCAATAGTTTCGGCTTACAATTCATCGCCGTTTTTCGAGTATTACAAAGATGATTTTCATCGGTTTTTCAAAGATAAATTTGAATATCTTTTGGATTACAATCAACAAATTATGGAATTGATTTTCAGTATTTTAGGCATTAAAAAGAATATCAGTTTCAGTACAGACTATTTGCACGAGAAAAATATAGACAACAACCAAATTCAAGATTTGAGAAACGCAATTCACCCCAAACTTTCTCAAGAGCAAGGCGTGAATTATTACGATTCCAAAACCTATCCTCAGGTGTTTGATTCAAGGATGGAATTTGTTCCAAACTTGAGTATCATCGATATGATTTTCAATATCGGCGAGGATACTATTAACTATTTAAAAAATTAAAATGGCAAAAAACAAAAAATTTGAATTTTATATTCCATTGTTACTTTCAGGAATCATGTTGATTGCGCTGAAAGTTCCGTATTTGGAAAAACCATTTTGCTATTCAGAAGCACAGTTGCTCAACGAATCAATTTTCTTCTTAAAAGCCAACGGCATAGGCACAGTTTTCAACGAAGAATCAGTACAATTGCCTGATTTGTATTCGTTTGTGATGTCGTTTTTTGCGCGTTATGTAACGGCAGAAATCTTTTTTATTCATCTTTTAACTATAATTTTTTCGCTGCTGACAATATTTGTAGCGTACAAATTCGGCAAATTCTTTTTCTCGATACAAGCCGGCGTAATGGCAGCATCAATTGTAACGGTTCAAAATATTTTTCTGGCTCAAACCGGACTTGTTTTACCGAATATGATGCTTACATGTTGCTTATTAACAAGTCTTTACACTTTTTACCGCGAAAAATTTGTACTGTGCTCAATATTTCTGACACTCGCAAGTCTAACCGACATCATAGGTTTTGTAACAGCGATATTTATCCTCATTGCTTACTACAAAACTTGCAAAAACCGCGAATGGAAAATGACGACCAACATGTTGTTTTGCATACCGATAGCACTTTGGTTTATTTATCAGATTACAAGTATTATTATCTGCGGCAAAATCAGTGTTCGCGACATCAATTTTGATGTAATGAATTTTGTAAAAAATTTGGATTTCATTTTCGTAAAACAATTCAGATTTATAATTACCGCAATCCTGATTATCTCGATTTTAATAAATGTTATATCAAAAAATATTCTGATTTTCATCGTAAAAAATATACTGAAAATCACATGGATTTACATCATTTTGTTATTTGTAATAACCTCAGTTTTTACCGACAACGAGAGTTCTAACCTGATACTTGTAACAATACTTGCAATTGCTACCGGCTGCGCACTTTCTACGCTGAATATCAGTTACTACATGAAATATACATTCACTTGCGCTCTTATAGTAGTTTTTGCATTTAACACAATTTACGAGAAAGATTACACCGATTCGTATCTTTCATTAAAAGACAAAATACAAGTAGACCAACAAACTATATCAAGAATAAAAGAATATACAGAATCCGGACAAACAATTCTTTGCGACAAATATTACAAGATGTATTTGGAAGACAGTCGTTTAGGCTATGTTGACTTGGATTTTAAAGGTTACGACCGTTTCAAAATCATAACAAAAAATAGCGACACAACTTCAAATTATGATTTTGTAATTTACAATCCTTTTTGTCCGGCAAGCATAATGCTGGAAGTTGAAAATTCTGCTAATTACCACAATATCAGCACAATATCAATCAATAAATACATTACTAAAATCTATAAAGGAGAATAATTATGAGAAAAATTTTTACTATTTTGCTTGGCGCACTATTATTGGTAGGATGTGCTGACAAAAAAGAAAAAGTAAGAATTGCATGTATAGGCGATTCAATTACAGAGGGTTACGGCTTGAAATGCCAAAGTCAATCTTCGTATCCGTACAAACTCAATCAAATGCTTGGCGACAACTATATCGTTCAAAATTGCGGACGCAGTGCCACAACACTCCAAAAACAGGGCGATTATTCTTATTGGACAGTTTGCGATTTTATGAACGCGTTACAGTTGCAACCTAATATTGTAGTGATTGCGCTCGGAACCAACGACACGAAAACTTACAATTGGAATCAAGAGCGGTTCAAAAAAGATTATCAAAACCTCATCGATACAATTCAATCAATACCTTCAAAACCGCAAATCATTCTGGTAAAGCCTGTTCCGGCATTTGAAACAAAATGGACAATCAACGATTCAACCTTGGTAAACGGCGTAAATCCGGTAATCGACGAGCTTCAGGTTCAATACAAACTTCATGTAATTGATATGCACGATGCGTTTCTTGGTGAAGCCGAAAATTTTATTGACAGCATACATCCGAACGAAATCGCTGTTTATAAAATGGCTGAAATGGTTTACAAAGAAATCAAAAACATCGAAAAATAATTTTTCAATTCTATAAAAATAAAACCTTGTTTTCTGACAATTTGTTAAAAAAACAAGGTTTTACTACACTTAATTATTTAGATTTTCCAACCGAAATCGAAAAATCTTTGCGTACCATAACACAAGCTCCGGCATCGGTACAAGCCTGACCCTTCAACTTGCCGGTTACGGTAAACGAACTTGAAACCGGTTTTATTTTAATTTTGAATTCCGCCTTCTGAGTGAAATATTTTTCTGTCACCTCAAAAATATCACTATAAGCTTCTATCGGTTTGGAAGTTTCAATGATTTTACCAACTTGTTGAAAATCTGAACTTTCATTCAAACTAATTGTTAAAGGCAAAGAAGCACCCGCCGGATTGTAAGGTGAATACAAATGATAACCCGCCGGAATTGTGGCTGAAAATACAAGTTCCACCTCACCGCTTTTCAATTTGTTTGAAGAAAAATTCCATGTTACACTTTGCGCGTAACCAATTGTTACTGAAAGTAATAACACAAAGATTAAAATAAATTTCTTAGTCATTTTCGTATTTTAATTTTTTAATTCATAATTCGTAAATTCCAACCGCTTATTGAACTTTCATTTTGCGCGAAATAATATTTTTCAATTCACTTTCCGAAGTAAAACCAACTGCCTTGTGAACCGCACTTGATGATATCGACTGATTGAAAAATAAAATTGTCGGCAACGATTCTACACCAAACTGATCAGATGCATTCGGACATTTATCAACGTCAACGCTAAATATCTGAATCTTTGAACCGTACTGTTTTTGAAGTCGTTCCAATATTGGGCGCAACTGCTGACAAGGTCCGCACCATGTAGCATTAAAGTCAATAATAAAAGGTTTTTGACATCTGATTTTTCCGTTTGAAATCACATCCGAAGAAAAAATCTTGTCGCTACATTCGATAATTGAAGCTGTTCCGTTATTATTGTTATCTGAATTGTTATTATCAGAATAATCGTTGTCTGAATAATCGTTGTCTGAATAATCGTCATCAGAATAATCGTCGTCAGAATAATCATCGCCGCCGCAACAATCATCACCGCAACTAAATTCCGATTCAACTTCTTGTCTGATATTTTCAAAATTATCAGCAATTTCAAAAAGTTGTTCAACATATTCGTCTTCGATTTCAAATTCTGATTGAAAACCGGAATAATTTTTAAACTTGTTGTAACAACTAACGAAATTTGAAATAGCATCAGCCAATTCTCCGAATTTGTTCGGATTTTCCTCGGCTTTCTCCATCAAAATCGCCGTCAAAACAGCATAACCTTCTGTAATTCTGGCTTGTAAAACCGGATTGCCGTTGATACTGAATTTTGATTGCAATTGTGAAAGACAGTTTTGAATTGTTGGTGCATCATCACGCTCGGAAGCATCAGCCATCTTGTCGATAAGAGCATTCATTTCTGATTCGTCCGCAGAAACGAAATTATCTTTTGAACCAAGTTCGTTAGCAGTTTCCGATTTTTCGTTAGATTCAACGGCAGACTGACCACTGTTTTGTCCGTTAGAGCAATCAATTAAAAGTAAAGAGGTTAACAAAACAAGCAAAAGCGAATTAAACTTTTTCATAATAGTAATTTACAGATTTTAGTCGTTAAATAAATATTGTTACATCAATTACGATAACAAAAACAATCCATTTGCATAATTTTTTAACAGTTATTTTTTAACAGTTATTTTTTAGGTCGTAACTAATTCGCAAGCGATTTTTTTACAACGGAAACCAAAAAACACGTTTTCAAATTCTGAGATATCCGTTGTTTAATACTTGCTAAAATTGAAAAGATGTTATAAAAAAGGCTGTCACGAAAAAATAATTTATCGGACAGCCCTCAGGTTAGCATATGAAAAAAATTTATGTTATTTCTATCGATTAAGAACAGAATCGTAAGCCTGGAAATAATTCTTTGCCAAATTAGTCCAGTCAAAATGAGTAGAATTTTCTTCTACATTGTTACGCATACCGATTCTTTCACGTCTATTGAGTTTTACAAAACGTAACATGAGATTTGCTAACTGTTCTGCTGAATCGTTGTAACTTACATTGTTACGATTTACAACATAGATACCCATTTTTTCGCAATTGTCGAAATGAGCTTTGATGTAAGAACCGAAACCAGACAAATCGGAAGTTACTGACGGAATACCGGAAGCCATACATTCCAACGGAGTGTAACCCCATGGCTCATAATATGACGGGAATACGCCCAAATGGCAACCGCGAACAAACTGATTGTAATCCATGTGGAACAACGGACTTGCAGAATTGATAAAGTCAGGATGGTAAACAACCTTAACTTTGTCCTCACGACCGTTTACAAGATTACTCATTCTCAAGAAATTGAGAACAGGGTCAGTTGCATCGTTTACAAGATTGTGTGTTACAACATAAGGCAAATTGGTATTCTTCCAAGTCTGAACATTACGTCTGAGTTTCAATTCCATTGTTTCAGAAATCAGATGTCTCAAGTCCGGAATATTGAAAGGACCGTTGTTGCTTGTAACATATTCGTAAAGTTTCTTACCCAAATCGGTTTCAATTTCTTCGGTATTGCGCTGAATTTCTTCCATCAATGCTTTTGAATGCAAAACTTGCGCATTGATAGAATGGAACGGCTGACGTGTTACAAGAATGAAAACAACTGTAGCATCGATGTTTTCTTGTTTCATCTTGTAATTGAGTCGCGCCAAAGCTTCCAATGTCAAGTCAAAACCTTTGTTCTGATATTCAAAACGACCCGACGAGAAGAAATACATCGTTTTATCAAGATCGAAAGAATATGATTGGAAGAAGTGACCACGGATAAATTCGTTGATTTGCTGTTTGTATTTCAAATGCAAATTTTGGAATTCGTGCAAAGCCTCAAAACGCTCGATATTCAAACCGTTAGGCAAAATGAAATCGGGCTCGCGTCCCAAAAGGTGGATACATTCTTGAGCTGTAATATCGCTGACAGTAGTAAACACATGAGCACCGTGAGCTGCTGCACGTTCCAATTGTACAGTTGGGAAGATGTTAAAATGTTTTGCTTCATTTTCCCAATTGTAGAATGGAAGATTGTTGTAGAAATTATGGTCGTTCATCGCCAAATAACGTCCCAACATCGTAGCATGTGTTGTAAAGACAGTTTTAATCGGGAGATTTTCTTTACGGATATCCATAATCGGCACACCTGCCATCCATTCGTGGAAATGTGCAATAATATGCTCTTGCTGAACATCTGAATTTACAAGAATTCTGAAAAATTCTGTTACAGAAAAACCAAATGCAAGTACCTGATCAGTAAGTTCTTCGTCATGTACTTGAATATAATGGTCAGCCCAAAGCTTGTATTTAATTTCACCAAGACGATTGAATGTAGAAAATGGATTAAAGAGAACAACTTTAGGACGACCTGTTACAAGCCAATGTCCGTAATGCACATCAAAACCACTTTCGCGCATGGTATGAACAGCAAAACCTACGGGATCGGTTAAGTCATCAATCGGATCAAATACTGCTGAAGCTTGATTTTCAAAGTAAGGACCTAACAAAAAATAATTATCTTTGTTCCATTTATTTACAATAGCCGGGATTTTAGATCGGATAACTGTGTAAATTCCTCCTACCTGGTTACAAACTTCCCAAGCACACTCAAACAAAAGGGTGTTGTTGAAAAGTTCGGTGTTTTCTTTCTCTTTAACCATATTATTTTTTTCTCCAAATTTTTTAAAGTTCTAATAGAATAATTGGAAGTTTATTTGTTCAAAATTTATTGCTCTACTTCACTTCTCAAATTTATTTCATTTTAAATTAACTTCAAAATATTTTTTGAAGAAAATTAGCATTTTCTAAACATTATTTTAACAATATTAACGATTTAAAAATCAAAAGATTACAAAGAAAATAAAAATGGAAATGAGGAAAAAATAAAAAAAATTTTGCGCTATTTATGTAAAACAATGCTAATAAACCGCATTTTTTTGTATGCCAAGTTAACAATAATGAAAATAAATTCAATAAAAAACCCGACAACAATTTGTCGGGCTGGTAAATTTATTTTTACAATGTTTCTTGTCGAAGTTTCTCAATATAATCGTTGATATCCGTAAGTCGTTTTGGGATATCGATGTTTTGCGGACAGTGGGTTTTGCAAACTCCGCAGCCGATACAATGCGCAGCCTGACGCTCTTTCGGAACTTTGCGATCGTAACCGATAAGAAATTTTCGACGGGCTTCCGCAAAATTTTTGTCAAGTTTGGAAACCGCGATGTCGCCTTCGTTGATACATTTATTATAATGTGTAAATGTTCCCGGAATATCAAGACCGTATGGACAAGGCATACAATATTGACATTGTGTACAAGGTACAAGCGGAAACTTAACAAACTCATCTGCAACACGTTGCAACAAAGTATTTTCTTCCTCGGTACAAGGTTCGAGCGGACAAAGTGTTGACAAATTGTCGTGAAGATGTTCCATGTATGTCATGCCCGAAAGAATTGTTAAAACGTTAGGATGCGATGCAATCCATCTGAATGCCCACGAAGCAACACTGTTTTCCGGACGCTCGGTTTTGAGCATCAAAGTTGGATGTTGCGGCAAATTGGCAAGTCGTCCGCCCAAAATCGGTTCCATAACGAAAACAGGAATCTGCCTTTTTTCGAGTTCGCCGTAAAGATATTCGGCATTTGTATTCATAGGATTGATGTCTTTTGCATATTTCCAGTCAACATAATTCATCTGAATCATCACAAAATCCCAATGATATTTTTCGTGTTGCGACAACAAATAGTCAAAAACTTTTACATCACCATGATACGAAAAACCGAGATTTTTGATTCTGCCGGCTTCGCGTTCTTCAAGCAAAAAGTCAAGTAAACCGTTGGCTATAAAACGCTGATTGAAAGCTTCCATACCGCTTAAATCGTTACCGTTGATATCTTTCGCACCCATGCCGATTCCGTGAAGATGCAGAAAATCGATGTATTCCGTCTGCAATTCTTTCAACGAATTTTTGTAGATACCGATTGAATTTTCACGTGACCACTGAGGTGCTACAAAGTTTGATAACTTAGTGGAAATAAAATACTTATCTCTCGGATAACGACTCAAAGCAATTCCCATACTATGTTCTGACATGCCTTTGCAATACGCCGGCGAAGTATCAAAAAGATTAAGACCGTGGGCAATTGCAAAATCTGTAAGCTCGTTAACTGACTCTTGGTCAATCTCGTCGCTGCTTTCGCGTGCGCTTTGTTTGCTAACAGTAGGAAGTCGCATAAATCCGTAACCGAGTACAGAAATCTTGTCACCGTTTTTGGGATTTACACGATATGTCATTTTATCTGTCGGAATTTCTTTTTTGGAAGAAGTAGAGTTTCCTGTAATTTTTTTAGCAGTATCAGAATTGCCGCAACCTGACATCGCAATAGCTGTAGTGGCAGCAGCTGCTCCGGCTAAAGTAAGAAATTCTCTTCTGTTTATATTATTGTTTTTCATACGATTAGAATCAAAAGTTATTATAAATCCATGTGAACCAAATTGCCTTCTACATAAATTGCAGAAAGCGGTCGCGACGGGCAAAGATGCTCACAAGCACCACAACCGATACAACGTTCCGAATTTACCGACGGAATCATCACGCCCGGAAATTCCGAATATTCAACCATTGTAATAGCACCTGACGGACAATGTTTTGCACAATTTCCGCAACTGATACCGTCAACAGCCGGCAAACAATTGTCTTTTATCCAAACCGCATGACCGGCACGAATTGTGGTTTTCTCTTCACGTGTGATTTTTACGATTGCTCCCGCCGGACATACTTCTGAACATCTTGTACATTCCGGACGACAATATCCGAGTTCAAAACTCAGTTCGGGTTGCATAAATGTTGAAAGTTTTTCCGACGGTCTTAAAACTCCGTTCGGACATTCTGCCACACAAAGTTGACAACCAACACAATGACTTGTAAAATTTTTCAAACTGATAGAGCCTGCCGGTTTTACCGGAACTTCACGCTCCGGAATTTGTTTTTTCTCGATAACAGCAAATCCGCCGTCAAATTTCTTTTCTTGAGCTTTTACAACTCCGGAAACTGCAAGTATTGAGGCAGTTGTAAGCAATTTTCTACGTGTAGAATCTTGAGGTTCATCCGATTTTGTGTCTGATTCGGCAGCAGGTTTTGAAACATATTTTGAAAAAGAAATTGCGCCTTTGTGACACTTTTCGATACAATTCATGCAAGATACGCAGCGTGAATAATCAATTTGATGAGCTTTTGAATCAATAGCTTGTGCTTTACAATTTTTCTCACAAAGTGTACAACTTACGCATTTGTTATCATCGATTTGGATTCTGAAAACGGATTTTTTTGACATGTAACCCAACACTGTACCAACCGGACAGAACGAATTGCAATATCCGCGACCCGATTTCCAACTGATAATTGTAACTACAATCCATGTAACCAACGCAATTGCCAATCCAATTCCGGATTTCAACCAAACGTCTACTTGATAAAATGCGTAACTGTCATAATGTTCCGCAACTGAAGCCAACAAATTATTGAAAAATTCGTAAACCGGTTTGAAAATCAATGTTACAATTTTGCCGTACGCACTATAAGGCTCAATAATTACAGCCAAAGGAGTAAACACGAACAAAAGTACAACAAAAATTCCCAAGACAATTAAGCGGAGTTTTCTGCGCTCAGGCGAGAATCTAAAACGGTTTTTCTTGAATTTTCCGGCGATGCGGCTAACAATATCCTGATAAACTCCAAGCGGACAAATCACTGAACAATAAATTCTTCCGAACAATAAAGTAAGTGCTGTTACAAGTAAAATAACACCGATATTGAGCGCGAGAATCGAAGGTAAAAACTGTAATTTTGCCATCCACCCGAGCCAAACATGCAAGGCTCCGGAAATATCCAAAAAAAGCAATGATATACCAATCCAAAATATCGCAGCTAATACAGCACGAATTTGTTTTAATTTCATAATGGTATTTAATTGATTGATTGTTTGATGTCCCAAAAATAGGTATTAAAAATCAAAGTCAAAAAAAAAGAGCCAAAATTTTTTTTTGACTCTTTTTTGAAATAATTACAGATGATTTCTATTTCTTTTTGAAAGTAAGCACCCTTACCAAAGGCACTTCGGTTGCAGTTTCTACTTCAAAAACCAATTTGGAATTTGTCAATTCTTTTACAATCAAAACATCAGCATCCTGACCTTCGTGAGTTGTAAAAATTGTATCGTTGCGCATTTCCCAACTTCCTTCTTTGGTTTCGTTGTCAGAAGATGCAAAATACTTTTGCGAATGTGTAAACTTGTATTGAAAATGACCTTCCAACTGTTCTTTTACTGCTTCGTACATCTTTTTGAAATTTTCTTCATTGATATTATTTTTTTCTTCAAGAAGAGATGCACGTTTCTTTTGCAAAAGTTTATGGTCCGAATTGAGATTCAAACTATCGAGCTCGGCATTTATCATCATAAGACGATTATCAATTTCAAGCTTGGTATGCTGTACTAAAACTTCACAGCGTTTATCAAGATTGATATAATCGATGTCAGACAAAACCCAAGTGCCGATTAATTTTGTCTCTTCGCCGGACGAACAGCCGCAAAGACCGACAACTGCCAAAAGTAATATTATTAAAAAGTGTCTTTTCATATTATCTTACTTTTTCAAATGTAAGTTTTGTGAAAATTGTGTTGTTATCAAGTTTTTCCTGAACAACTACAATTAATCTCGTATCATTAACTTCCTGAAGCTGAACGACATCGTATTGATTAACATTCATAGGCTGAAGTTTCAGATATTTAGATTGCGAATCGTATTCCCAATTGCCAACTTCGGGACGATCAGAAAATCCGATTCTCTGAAATGTTTTGTCAGAATTAAAAATCAATTCAGCTCTAGAAATCAACGAATTAACCAATGCTTCAAGATCCAAAGAATCTTGACGTGTAGCTCGAAACTGGTTATCAGAATAAGCAACCATTTTCCATCTACCGACCAAAGCCTGTTCGCTGTTTTTCATATCGAGCGAAAGTTGTACCGGAGCCGATCCGCCGCCTGCCAAAGCGTTTGACGAATTGTTTTTGTAATTTTCTACCTCGCGATTGGTCTGTTTCAAACCACCGTTCAAGAGGATAAAAAGCATCACAAGAATTACAGCAAAGCAGACAAACATTATATTTTTATACAACTTTTCCTTATCAGAAACAGCAGCTGATTTGGAATTTTTGTTGGCAGTTTTTGAATTATTACTTTTTTTGAACGGCTCTCTTTTGGGTTGACGTCGCGACAATTCCGGATAATTCTTTTTAATCAAATCAATAAGATTAAGCCAGCTTTCGTCAAACGGAGTTTCGATATTATCAATCCAAACATGCTCGTTGAGATAATAATCTTGCGAAACTGTCTTGTTCATAGCAACAGTTACAAAAGGTACAACAGTGATACTCCGCTCGTTGCAACCTTTCAAAACCCTCATCATCGTAGCATCGGATTCGGAATTTACAGAAAAAACCGCAATCACCAAATCAGGCAAAGTACTGTCAACATCAACTCTCGTAGCGCCCAAAGTAACTCCAAATCCTTCTTTCTTTAAGAGTGTTTGAATTTTTTGGGCAGTATTTTTTCCTTCGGGAGAATTGATGATTAATATTTTTTCCACTTTCCTACTGCTTTTTTAAAGTGATGATTTGTGTAGAATTAGAACCGGCATCATGAGTTTTCTGAACCATTTCTGTACTTGTAAGAGATATCAATTCAGTAACTACAGTAGTGCCTTGTTCATCTTGCAATTGTTGTTTCAATTGTCTGCCGTCTGCCAACAATTCCCAAACACCTTTTTTTGTAACACCGTTAACAGTTTGTGTAAACTGTTTATCTTTTGAAAATTCAAAGACAGAAGAACTTTGCATTTCCAAAATTACCTGTTTTGTATCCGCATCCAAAGGCAAATCAGTTTGATAATCTACAATTTTCCATGTACCACACAAATCTGATTCCGGTGTAGAACAGCTGTTTAAGCAAAATACAAATGCAAAAAACAGTAATAAGCTGTGTAATAAACCTTTCATTTGCTTATGATTTAATTAGTTAAATTTTATGCACTGCAAATATGAGAAAATATATTGAAATATTCAACTCATATACATTTTTTTTTCTAAAAATTATTGCTTTACGGAAGAATCATTTGAAATTACAGTTTTTTGGAACGAATATGCAATTGATGATAAAATTGAGGCAATTTCTGCCAAATCGTCTATCAATTCCACATGGATATCATGCGTTGCCTTGACATCGGGCGCATCGTTCCAAAGCCTTTTCAAATGTGAAATTCTAAGTTTCTCGCTATCATCTTTTGTTTCTTCGGTTTCACTGTAAACTATTGATATCAAACGAGAATCACGATTTTCTATCGCAGCTATCAAATCTTTGAAATGTGCAGAAATCTCATTTTTATAATACGTAATTTCCGACATCCCTTCCGCTGAAAATGTATTATGAAGATTTGATAATTTTCCATATAATGGAACAAATGTTCTATGAATAATTTCTCCGATTCTTGAATTTTGTTCCAACACTGAAAGCAATGCAAACATCTGTCGTGTAAGTGCTTCACCGGTATTGTTGCGACCAAGCATGTACAGATATTTTTTGATTTCGTCTTCAATATAATCGAGCTTGTTTTGTTTTACAGAAAGACCGTCGATTTGCTTTTGCTTCTCGCGCTTAGCATCGTGATTATCAGGATCAAAAGTTAAAAAAGCGTCCATCGTATTGTCAAACATCCTCGATGTAAGTTTTATCAAAGTAGCTGTTTCGGAAATCGAAAGTTCCATCGCTGACTGTGGCATGGAAATCACATTGAAATCGATGTAACGCAAATGCGGAACTGTTTCTTCTTCACCTTTTTCCGGTAATATTTTTTCAATTATTTTTACAATTGTATTTGATATTGAGATAAGGAAAAATGATGCTCCCGTGTTGTAAAAAGTATGAACGTTTGCAATTTGTCGTTCGGGCGAAACATCAAAATATCCGTTGAACCACGACATCAAACGTATCATCAACGGTGTAAGAAGTATGAAAACTACTGCACTCAATACTTTTGTACAAACATGGGCAAACATTGTACGTTTACAATTTACCGATGTACCGATTGATGCAATTATAATCAATAAACTTGTACCAATTGTAGAACCAATTACAAGCGGATAGGCTTCTTCTATTCCCATCAAACCTTCTTTGCAAAATACCATCAAAATACCGGTAAACATACCTGTACTTTGCATAATACATGTTGCAATCATACCCACCAAAACTCCAATTATCGGGTTGCTTGCCGTGGATATTAAATTTGTAAACTCCGGAATATCTTTGAGAATGGAAACTGATTTTCCCAAAAACTGCATGCCGAAAAAGATAAGTCCAAAACCGAAAATCGCGTTTCCCGTGTCTTTGAAAGTATCGCTGTGACGTACTTGTTTCAGGAAAAATCCAAGTATAACCGGAAGTATTGCGTAGCCGGCAATATCGAATGCTATAAACTGTGTAATAACTGTAGAACCGATGTTAGCACCGATGATAACCGGAACTGTATCAGCAAATTGCATGATACTTGTTTCTACAAAACTAAGCAACATCACGGTAGTAGCACCGGTACTTTGTGTAATACATGTAACAATCACACCGGTAAACATCATTGTAAAACGGTTGGAATTTAGCTTAGTAATCAGCACTCTGATATTGTCGCCCAATCCGCTTTTTAGACCGCTACTCATTGTGTCCATTCCGTAAAGGAAAAACACAAGACCGCCCATTACTCCGGTAATCATCGAAAACCAATCAACCGATTCCGGAATTTTATCGTTGCCGGCATACACCGGATATGTAAATAATAAACTAAAAATTACAACTAAAAAACTGATTTTTAGAATGTTGGACTTAGAGTTCATAATCTGAATTTTGTTTACGCGAAATTAATAAAAATTCTTCAATAATTACGCCCAAAAAACAAGACTACTTTATGATTCACCAAAGGCTTTTGCCATTTTTCTATAAAGCAAATTTTTCTCTATCGGCTTTGCTATAAAGTCAATACAACCTATACCAAGTATCCTGTTTTTTTCTTCGCTATACGAAAATGCGGTTTGCGCAATAATCGGGAAATCAGGATTGATTTCAAGAATCTGTTTTGTCGCCTCAAAACCGTCCATTACAGGCATTTGCATGTCCATAAGTATCAACGAAACTTCCGGATGCTGGATATACAATTCCACACATTCTTTACCATTTTTTGCCCAAAGTATTTTTACATTTGTCTTCTGAAGTATTTTCTCCATAAGGATGTAATTAATTTGAGCATCTTCTGCTACAATGATAGTTTTTCCGGTAAAATCAAAATTGTTGTCTTCACTCATTTGTATCTTTTTATTATCTTCATTTGGTTGACCGACAGGCAGTTTTATCAAAAATTCAGTACCTACTCCCACTTCTGAGTTTACAGTAATTGTTCCGCCCATAAGCTCCACAAGATTTTTAGAGATGTTAAGTCCTAAGCCTGAACCTTTGTTCAAATTGTTGACATCCAATTGAGTAAGTCGGTTGAAAATTTTACCGAGATTCTCCTTTGTAATTCCGATTCCCGAATCAGAAACTTTCAAAACCAAAAATTTGCGGTCAAGTACATACTGATATTTTACAAAACCTGCTTCGGTATATTTAAATGCGTTGGTAATTAAGTTTACCATCACTTGAAAAATTCGTTGTCTGTCGCCGTAAACAATTACTTCTTGATTCGGATATTGCTCATAAACAATCAGTTGGATATTGTCTTTACCGTAATCTTTTTTGAACATCGAACAATATGCCCTCAATTCATCAAAAACGGCATTGATGTTAAAAGCGTCTTTATGAATCACTATCTTGTTGTGATTCAAATTGTTGAAATCAGAAAAATCGTTTACAACTCTCAAAAGCGAATTACAACTCTGTTTGATGTAATTCAAATATTGTTTGCGCTCGTAGCCGGGCAAAGTTTCATCGGCAAGGATATTTGAAAATCCGATAATTGCGTTGAGCGGACTGCGGAATTCATGTGCGATATTGGCAGCAACCTCATCGGCAGAAAGTCGCGATTTATCGATATTTTTCATATCCGTACAAACCATGCAAAAACCTTTCAAATACTCATAAATTTTTACGGCAAATACTGATACAGAAAGCCTTACAACTTCATTATCTTTTGCAATAATTGTAAGTTTCAAGTTTTTTACCACACGGTTGCAATCAGAATTTTCCTGAAAACCGTAAAGAACTTCAGTAAGCTCTTCGCTGTGTTTGATGTTGCAAACTTCAGCAAAATACTTGTCTAAAAATTCAGTACGTTTGTATTTTAGTACATTTTCTACGGCTTTTGTAATATTTCTAATTTTGTAATCATTGTCGATAAAAATCAAAAAGTCGTAATATTTGTTCAAAATGTGTTCATATTCAGAGCGATATTTACGCCAAAGTTTAATAGCAACAGGCGCAATACTATCATGTTTTGCTTCTGAAAAATCGGCATGAACCGAAACCATAATTCCGTTTTTATCAAAGATCTTAATTCTTTGAAATCTGCATTTTACAGCTTTCAAAGATTCGTTAGGAAGTACGATTTCAAAATAAATATCTTCCTTGTCGGAATATTCTTTCAGTACCGAAACAAAAGATTTCAACACCTTACGACGACACGATTCATAAATTACAGAAATTAAATTATGTTCCAAATACTTGTACGTACGCGCAGTTATTCTGCGCATCTCGTTGTTGATGTGCAAAAGTTCCCGCTCGTAAATAATCACGATTCCGGTGTCAATACTCTGAACTATCTGATTGAGGATGTAGTAATTCTCAATCATTTTGTTCTTTATAGAAACACCTCTATTTGTAATCGACGTATACATGAATCCAAAATTTAGAGCGTAAAAATAAAAAAGAAATTTGATATTTTCAACTAACTATTGTATCTTCGAAAAAAATTTTTTCAGATTTTTTTCGTTATAAAGACAAATTATTATAAAAATGAAAAAAAATTTAAGACATCTATTCTTACTTTGCGTAGCTATTACGCTATCATTCAACACATTTGCTCAATCAAATATAAGTTTCGGACTTACAGGAGCGGGAATTGACCTCGGTAATCACAAAAATTCTGCGATTTACAAAACATGTCCAAGCGAAAACAGCCGATTTATTTTGGAACCCGGCGTAAGACTTGCCGCTGAGGGTTACGCTACTCCGGCTACAAGTTTCAAATTTGTACAAACTTTCAGATTGGACGCAATGCAACTTTTCGCTGCAAGTACTCAAATTATGATTCGTTTCAGATTGTTTAAGATGTACAAACATTCGTTGTCATTTGGTTTTGGTCCGTCAGCTTTTTACCGCTGGACGTGGACAAAAATTGAAGGTTATCAAGACGAATATCTCTATAAAATAAGTACTTCACAAAAATTTCAGAACCGTATCAATTGGGTAAGTGCCGAACTTGAATACAATTACGAGATTTCAAAATACAACGATTTCTCATTTTGCATCAACCACCTAAATCCCGAAACTGCAAGTTTTGCAATCGGATTTAAACACTGGTTCTCAAGAAAAAGTTCACACTGCAATACTTGCCCGTCATTCAAGTAAAAAAAACAAACTTTACCAAAAAAAATAAAGAAGAATCTGTCATTTTCAAATTAATAAAAAATTCCAATCTTCAATTTTGATTTTTTAGCGAATTTAACGAATGCAATTTCTCAAATTAGTTTTCGTTAAATTCGTATTTTTATTTTCCAAAACAAGCTAAAAATTAACTCTTAATAAAAATTTAAAGTTTTTATTATTTTTTTTATCAATTCACAACTTTTTGATATCTTCAATGGATAATTTTGAGTATATTTTGCAATCACTACAATAGGCAATCCATCTGCTTTCATCCGTTTTAGCGGTTTCAAATTTTTCTTCCGTATAACCTTCAGCTCAATTGCTTGGTGTATATCGAAGCGGCGTTGAAAAAAACGGCAACAAGCTGTAATTACTTAAAGTTAACTAAATAACTGCAACATTTTTATTTATTTTTTTTTGATATAATTTTTTTTTTTCAAAATTTTAGTATACCTTTGAGCGTTTCCTTTTGTATAAGGCACTAGAGTACAAATAACGCATAAAAACAATACGAAATAACTATACAAGCCTATGAACGAACAATACTCAAACTTTCGTAACTTGCTGATAATCACCCTCCCCCAAACAAGAAAGGTTAAACTAATTGGATTTACACCACCATAGCTGGCGATGCTTTCTCTATGCGAGAAGGTATCGCCTTAGTGCGTTTTTTATACATAACAAGAAATTAAATACATAAAAATCAAATTATTATGAATAAACACATTTTCTATTTTTTGCTCAGCCTCACTATGGTGCTGGGGCTGACTTTAGGGCTTAGTCCGACGGCGTATGCGCAAGTGACGGAAGTTAATAATTCCGAAGAATTCGTTAATGCGGTCAACAACGGCAATAATGTAAAGCTGGTAGCGAATTTTAACGGTTCTATTGATTATTTGTATTTTACGAAAGAAACAACAATAGACTTGAATGGACATACGATGTCTGTAAGATTGGGTAATGTTTCTCATTTTTATATCAAAGCTCATCTAACGATAAAAGATGGATCGTCAGATGGAAATGGAACACTTATTTTCGAAAACTCCACTACCCAAACCCCGTTCTTAATAAATAGAGAAGGATCGTTGACGTTGGAAAGCGGTAATCTGCATTTTATTGGCACCAGTATTAAAGGGATTGATGTAGGAGGTCCATTTACGATGACGGGTGGTACAATCGAAAGTACAGGTTCTTCTATCTGGCGAAACGGTAATAATGTTTCGATTAGCGGCGGTACAATCAAAGGGGGCTTCTGTGGAGATAATGGAGAAATAGATATTACTGGAGGCAAATTCAACTTCGACCCATCGGACTTGCTAAAAAACGGGTATGTGTCTTTCCCTAAAAAACGTTGACTCACAACATTGAGTTCAATATGTATAAAGACAAAACCGAAAAACGTCAAAAGTATTACGATGAAGTGATACGTTTGCATTTTGAAAAAGGCTACGGCGAAGACCGTATAGCAAA
>JAFXZT010000164.1 GCA_017541145.1 Bacteroidales bacterium
TATCAATACTTCTGCCGTTCAAAAACTTTTGACGGGATTAAAAGAAAAAGGTTATATTCAAAGGCGTAACCATGAAAAAATGTGGTATGTTTCGGCGGTTTCGTCTTTATTAAAAGCGTAAAAAAAAATGTCAGTCAGAGTAGAGAATCTTACAAAACTTTACGGTGAAAACAAAGCCGTTGACAATATAAGTTTTAACATCAATTCCGGCGAGGTTGTGGGCTTTTTAGGTCCAAACGGCGCTGGAAAAAGTACAACCATGAAAATCATTACCGGTTGTATTGCAAGCGATTCGGGCGAGGTTTTTATTAACGGTGTCAACATCAAAGACGATATGACCTCGTTGAAAAAAACTATCGGTTATCTTCCCGAAAACAATCCGCTTTACCTTAACATGTACGTAAAAGAGTATCTCGAATATTCCGCGCAGATGTATTTGCAAAAAAGTGAAGTAACAAAAGCAGTTGAAGCGGCAGTTGAAGCGGTTGGCCTCGGCGAGCATCAGTTCAAGAAGATAGGGGAGTTGTCAAAAGGTTACAAACAAAGAACTGGAATTGCCCGCGCAATGGTTCACAATCCGTCGATTTTGATTCTTGACGAGCCGACAACAGGTCTTGACCCGAATCAAATCGTTGAAATCCGAAACCTTATAAAAGAACTCGGAAAAGAAAAAACGGTGATACTTTCAACGCATATTATGCAGGAGGCTGAGGCAGTTTGCAACCGTGCGATTATTATCAACAAAGGAAAAATCGTTGCCGACAATTCTCTCTCTAACCTCGAATCTGAAAACGCCGGTAACGTAATTTCTGTAGAATTTGATGTCGAAATTCCTTTAGATAAAATTCAGCAAATCTCTGGCGTAAAGCAAGTAAAAGGTGATGGCAAAATATTTTCAATCACAACCGAAGGCGACAAAGATATCAGAAAAGATATTTTTGATTTTGCCGTAAAAGAAGGTGTTTCCGTATTGTCGATGACAAAAAATAAAGGAACTTTGGAAAAAATTTTTCGAGAACTTACTACAAAATAAAATTAATTTTGTACTTTTGCGAGTAAGAACAAACATTACTTTTAATAAATTATGAGTGCTACAAAATCACAAGAAAGTCTCAATCTCGATTGGGACAAAATCGGTTTCGGCTATGTAAAGACCGATTACAATGTAAGATGCAGTTATCGCGATGGCAAATGGGGTGAAATAGAAGTTCACTCAGAAGAAACCATTCCGATGCATATTGCTGCAACATGTCTGCACTACGGACAAGAGAGTTTTGAAGGATTGAAAGCTTATCGCGGCAAAGACGGCAAAGTCAGATTGTTTAGACCTGAAGAAAATGCTGCTCGTATGCAGTCTACATCAAGAGGTATTCTTATGCCGGAAATGCCAACTGAACTTTTTATTGAGATGGTAGAAAAAGTCGTGAAACTCAATGCACGTTTTATTCCGCCATACGGTCACGGTGCTACATTGTATATTCGTCCGCTTATGATTGGCGTAGGTCCTACAGTTGGTGTAAAACCATCACCGGAATTCTTGTTCTTGATATTTGTAACTCCGGTAGGTCCTTATTTCAAAGGCGGTTTCGCTACAGGTAACTACATGATTGTACGCGATTTCGATCGTTCAGCTCCTTTGGGAACAGGTATCTACAAAGTCGGCGGCAACTATGCAGCTTCGCTCAAAGCCAACAAAATGGCTCACGATGCAGGTTATATGTCAGAATTTTATCTCGATGCCAAAGAGAAAAAATATATGGACGAATGCGGTGCTGCCAATTTCTTCGGTATCAAAAACAACACATACATTACTCCAAAATCTTCGTCTATTCTTCCGTCAATTACCAACAAGAGCTTGATGCAATTGGCTGAATGGATGGGTCTTAAAGTAGAACGTCGTCAGATTCCGGAAGAAGAACTCGAAACTTTTGAAGAAGCCGGTGCTTGTGGTACTGCTGCCGTAATTTCTCCAATTCACAAAATCGATGATCCTGTCAACAAAAAATCATACGTGATTTCAAAAGACGGCAAACCGGGTCCTGTTTCTACAAAACTTTATGAAAAATACACTGCAATTCAGTTCGGCGAATGCGAAGATCCGTTTGGCTGGACACGTGTTGTAGAAGGTATCTAATTCAAGTATTTTATCGTATCAAATATTTTGCATGGCTGTTCCGAATTTTTTCTTTTTCGGAGCGGCCTTTTTTCTTATTTTGACATCTTGATTGTAGCCTCGGTTGGCATCAGCTCGTCGTTTCTGTTGATGATACTTTTTAGAAATTCTGCAAAATCAGTATTTTTGTCATCAACAATTTTCTTTTTCAGACGATAACGCATAGTTTCTACTCCGCGTCCGCTGATATTAAGAAGTTGAGCAATCTCCTTGGTACTCAGTTCCATAATAGTGTAAGCACAAAGCATAAGTTCATTTCGTGACAAATCTGGATATCGATTTTTCAACTCTTTGATGAAATTGTTGTGAAGCAAATTAAACTGTTCCTCAAATCTGTCGAAAATATTGTCAGTCATGATATTGCAATCAATTTTGGAATTAATTGCGGCAAGACGTTTTTTCATCGACGCTGTCATTGTAGATTCCGAAGTCGTAATATCTGTAACATCTTTTTTTAATTCGTTGAGAATTTCGTTTTTGCCGGCTACACTTGCCATCATGTTGGCGAGTTCCTGAGTTTTGTGAGTAAGCTCGTTTTCCAGTTTCTCTTTTTCCAACAGCATGATTTGTTGTGCGTTGCGGGCGTTTTCCAATTCGTGTTCCTGTTCACGCCTCAAGATATCCATATTTTTGGCATCTTCTACTTTTTTCTTTTCCTTATTGATTTTTTTGATTTCTACTTTCTTGATAATCAATACCATCAAAGTTGTCAGAATGATATAAACGATATATGCCCAAATTGTTCTGTACCATGGTGGCAACACTATGAATGTAAAACTGTCAGAATTAATAACTTTCTCACCTGCAAGTTCTTCCACAAAAAATGTGTATTCGCCTTCGGTAAGATTTGTAAATTCTCGTGATGTGGATTTCGACGGATGACTCCAATAGCCGTTTTTGTTAACTTTGTATCTGTAGTTAAACGAATGAAATTTGTTGCCGTATTCTATTCTGATTCCTGAATTGTTGTAATTGATTTCGGGTTTACATTTTGTACCGCAGAAATTCGCGGCAAAAAGCAGACTGTCACCTTTGTTGTCGATGAGGAAAACTTTGTTGATGATATGATTTTTTGCAGTTGCGGTATCTTCCGTAAAATTCAGATTTATGAATGCGAATCCGTTGAGATTGGGTATTATGCATATACTGTCGCTTATCGGAACTATTTCTGTAACAGATTCTTGTAGATCTATGATTGCTTCCTCGAATCTTACATTTTTACTTTTGCCGTTTTCTGTAACAATCACGCCGTTTTTCTGTAAGTAAACCGTTTTGTTGCCGGCAGTTGTCATCGCCAATCCGTTGTAAAAAGTTCCGTCTGAATGACTGTTTTCGTCCGGTTTGAAACAATCGCTTTCGCTGTCGTAAAAATATTTACCCATTTCGGAAATTACTGTTATCTGATTGTTTATTTGATTGATTTTCAGATAACTGTCGTCCGGTAGCCCTTCTTTTAACGAATATTCTTTGATAACTCTCAGACTATCGTTTTCCAACATCGCTTTGTAAACAATCGGACGGTTGCGCAAGTTTAGCCAAACTATATTTCCCGTTGTAGAAATCAAATTGTTAAACGAACCGATAAGACCTTTCAATTCTCTGATTTCAAATTCGTTGCCGGGTTTTGGTTTCAGAATCCACAAATTACCGTAAGTTCCTGCCAAAATATCGTGAGTGCCGGAAATTTGTGTCATTTCCCAAAATCCCGGAATCCATGAGATATTTTTCAGTTTACCGTTTGATATCAGAAAAAGTCCTCGGTCGTGCATACAAAACAGATTGCCGTCTATCTTGCAAAGTCCCCAAACTTGTCCTACGCCTTCTTTAATTTCAGTAGTTTTGCCCGGTTTTGGCCAAGAAGTATAGAAAAGTCCTCGGTTTGTAGCAAGATACAATGTATCTCCGCTTGTAATTGCATCGTAACCTGCACCGTAAAATTCATGTTGTGACCACAATTTTTTGATAGGATATGTCAACATTATTTTGTCGATACCGTTGTCAAGACCTACCCAAAGATTTTTACCGTATTCGTATGACAGCGATAATACTGTATTGTTTTGCAGTCCGTTGTAATCGTTGTAAAAAGTTGCTTTCCCTGACTTTTTGTCGATTACAGCCACACCGCCTTTTATTGTACCGACAGCAAACATGTCATTGTTGTCGGCTGCACAAAATACGATATTGTCACGCATAAAATCATTGGCTTGATTTTCATATTTCTTGCAGTTGACACCGTCGTAAAAAAATGCGCCTTGTTGCATTGTAATTGCAATAAGGCCATCGTCGCAGGGGATAATTCCTCGGACGGATTTGTCGTTGAGAATTTCTGTATTTTGACAAGCCCTTAGTTTGTCGCCGTGAACGTAAAAAAATCCGGTAGCAGTTGCTATGTAAAGTATTCCGCCCGAAACGCAACTGCCTAAATATTTTGACGGTAAATAGATTGAACCGATTTCTCCGTTTGTATATTTTACGATGTAACCGTCGCCGATAAAATACAATGAATTGTCTATTTCGTAAATATTCCAAACATTCCCGATTTTGTAACGCTCTGATTCCGGTATTGAATCCGAAATGCTGTAATATTTCAGTTTGCCGTTTTCCGAGGGGATGTAGTATCCGAATTCATTGATTCCGCCGGTGTAGAGCCGTGAACTTTTTTTCGAGACCATTACCGAGCGTACTTCGTTTTTGAATTTAAAAGTGTCCCAGCCCGCCCGTGAATATTGCATTAGTCCGTTTTGATTGGAAAAATATGTAAATCCCTTGTTGGTTTGTGCTATGCTCCATGTTTGAGCACCTTGTCCATGCGACGACCTCGGATAATTAATCACAAAATCGTTGTATTGGGCAAATGCACAGTTTGTTACAATCAGTAATAATATTTCAAATAAAAAGGTTTTCATTAAAATTTTTTTGGAAAAACAGTATTTGCAATTCTTTTTAGTGTTGTTACAAGAAACATTTGTTGTAACTTTTTTTATATATCAACAAATCTTTTTTAGTTTGTTCGCCTGAATCGCAAAGATAAATAAAATAATAAATTCCGAAAATTTTTGTAATTTTATTTTTTTATGATTTTATGATTAGTTTTAATTTGTCGTTTTTATACATCTTTCACGATTGAATTGACAACGAATAGGTGGTATTCGTTGGTTTTTCACGATTGAATTGACAACGAATAGGTGGTATTCGTTGGTTTTTCACGATTGAATTGACAACGAATAGGTGGTATTCGTTAGTTTTTCACGATTGA
>JAFXZT010000165.1 GCA_017541145.1 Bacteroidales bacterium
GCAAACCCACGGAAAACAAAGAAATGCAAAAATCAATCAACGCGTCGAAGCAACGACGATAATTACAAATGCAACCACGAAGTGGTGACATAAAATAGGCGGGGATGTAAACCGTAGGTTTTTAATCCCCGTAAAATACACAACCGAGTTTTTTATCAATATAAAAAATACGATGAGATTCGTGTTCCGTGGATTCGTGTTCCGTGTTCCGTGTTCTGTGGATTCGTGTTTTCGTGTTCTGTGTTCCGTGGGTTCGCACCCACGGCGATAATCAATCGCCGCGCCGCGGCTTGCATTGGATACATAATAAGAGAAAACCACGGAAGTGGTGTTTGAATTTCGTCGTGGGTGCAAACCCACGGAAAACAGCACACGACACGTTTTGTAAAGCAGTGAATTCCATCGCACCATCGGATGTGTCTGATTTTCAGTCAAAAAAAGAAAATATGTAACGTTGCAGAATTTCATTTTCGGAGATGGAATTTATTGATAATATCATGTTAAAATCTACGGGGACGGGGAAAGTACGCGTTTTCGTAATGGGTGACCGAAATTACTTCGCCGTTGTGATGCAATACGGTGATTACGTCAAGGCGTGCTTCTTCGGTGCGATTGTAACGACTTATATAATAACGCGCTGCGTTGATGATGTTGTTTTGTTTTCGGCTGTTGACTGCGCTTTCGGGTGAACGCAAAAAGTTGTCGGAACGTGTTTTTACTTCAATGAATATCAAAAAGTTATCTTTCTGTGCGATGATGTCTACTTCTAATTTTCCCGCACGCCAATTGCGCTCTATGATGTTGTAACCTTTTTGCTCAAGATGATGCACTGCGGCGTTTTCGCCAAGTATTCCGATGTCTATTTTGTCCATTATTTTATATATTAATATTTATTTTAGGGCAGGCACTTAGATCCGCCCCTACATGTATCCGGCATGTTATCACTTACGAAACTTAAATTTCGCAAGTGATTTTTTTCGTCAACGAATTTAACGAATTAAAACGAAAATCCTTTATTCTACGAAGATTTTAATTCTCTTCGGAATTTAAAATATCAATTTTACGAATACTTATTGGTTCCTTCTTTATTCGTTTAATTCGGTGATAATTAACAAATTATAACCTTAAAAAAAAATTAATTTATCTTTTTTACAGCAAAATTTATTCCATTATATATAAAAAAGTGGCGGAACGATATCACATCGCTCCGCCTTAGGGGAATTAATAAAATAATAAAAAAAATAATAAAAAATTATACAAGAGTGATATATATAGTGTTTGCTTAGGATAATGCAAAGTTAAAAATAATTATTCATATCTCAAAGCATTTATAGGGTCAAGATTTGCAGCTTTTTTTGCAGGATACCATCCGAAGAAGATTCCTGTGGCGGCACACACTATAAATGAGGCAATTACAGCTGTTCCGCTTATTACAAACGGCCAATTTAATGCTGCCGAAACTACATAACTTATTACTAATCCAAAAATTATTCCAATTATGCCTCCTACAAGTGAGAGCATTGCGGATTCCAACAGGAATTGATACATGATATCGCGTCCTCTTGCTCCTATCGCTGTTCTCAATCCTATTTCTTTGGTTCGTTCTGTTACTGTTACGTACATGATGTTCATGATTCCGATACCGCCTACTATTAATGATATTGAGGCGATTGCGGCTAACAGGATTGTTAAAAATCCTGATACGGAACTCATCATTTCAAGCATTTCGGCTTGTGTACGTACTTGGAAATCATCGTTGCCGGGGTTTGTGATTTTGTGGTTTGCCCTCAACACGGTTTCTATTTCTTCTACTGCTTGGTTTGCTACGTTTTCGCTGGCTGCTGATGCGTATATCATGTGTACGTATTGTGTAGCAAGGATACGTTTCATCACAGTAGAATATGGTGCAAATATTATATCGTCCTGATCTTGACCCATTTGGTTTTCGCCTTTGGACTCGAGTACTCCTATTACTTTGAATGGTATGCTACCGAATCTTATTTCTTGACCTACAGGGTCTTCACCTTCTGCGAAAAGGTTTTCTGCAACTGTTGTACCAATCAAACATACTTTTTTGTATTCTTTGATGTCGTCATCGGTAAACATCGTACCTTTTGATATTTGATATTTGCGGATTGTAAGTATATCGGGCGAACCTCCCTGCATGGATGACGGCCAGTTGTTGGCTCCTCTTACGGTTTGTCCTGATGCGCTTACCATCGGCGATACGTAGCTGATGTATTTGCACTGTGCTTTTATTGATTCACAATCTTTTACGGTAAGTGTCTGTGAATTGGTGTTTCCCATGTTGACTCCACCTCTCTGCTGATTGGCACGCATTACCATTATCAGGTTGGTACCCATTGTAGAGATTTGCTCGTTGATGCTTTTGGTGGAACTTTGTCCCAAACTTACCATGGCTATTACTGATGAAATTCCGATGATTACTCCCAACATGGTGAGTAACGACCGTGTTTTGTTTCTCAGTATTGCCTGATATGCTATTTTAAAAAGATTTGAAAAATTCATAGCTTTTTAAATTTTTATTTTTTAGTTGTAATCACTTGACGGCGGCAGTGCTTCGAGTGCTGCTTTTGCCGATTGTGTGTTTACAGCTTCGTCTTTTGTTACTCTTCCGTCTCTCAACATGATTGTACGTGATGTAAAACATGCGATATCGGGTTCGTGTGTTACAAATACTATTGATTTGCCTTCTGCGTGCAGTTTTTGGAACAGACTCATGATTTCGTATGATGTTCTTGTATCCAAATTACCTGTTGCTTCGTCAGCCAATAGTATTACGGGATCGTTTACGATGGCGCGTGCTATTGCAACTCGCTGCTGTTGTCCGCCTGAAAGTTGGTTTGGCATGTGCCACATCCTTTCTTTTAATCCTACTTCTTCCAAAGCGTGGATTGCTCTTTCGCGACGTTCTTTGGCTGATATTTTATTGTTATAGAGTAATGGCAATTCCACTTGCTCTACTGAGCTTGTTCTTGGCAAAAGGTTGTATGACTGAAATACAAATCCTATTTTACGGTTTCTTACTCTTGCCAATTCGTCTTTGTTGAGACGGCTTACGGGTGAATCATCGATGTAATATTCTCCTGATGTCGGCTTGTCGAGGCATCCTAAGATGTTTAGCATTGTGGATTTACCGCTTCCGGATGTTCCCATTATTGATACGAACTCTCCTTTGTTGATCTCGAAGCTTACTCCTTTTAATGCTTTTACAATCTCGCTGCCTACTACAAATTCCCGTTTTAAATTATCAATTTTTATTACAGACATCTTATCTTATTAAATTAATAACTTAATCATATTAGTCTAACTTTACTCAAGTTATTTTTTGTCACCGAATTAAACGAACTTCTTTTATTCTAAGTTTCTCAAGTTCAATTCGTTTTATCCGGTGATAATAAAAAATCACTCGGAAAAGTTGAGTCACACTATTATTACATCGGACCGCCAGGACCGGGACCTCCGGATTTTGAGTTTTTACGTCGTGGTGGTCCAAACAAGTTGGCACTTTGTCCGCGTTGTTCTTTCTTTTCTTGTAATGCTGCTGATAATACTATTGTATCACCGGCTTGTACATCTCCTTGTTTTATAATAGCGTTAACACCGTCGTTCATTCCAACCTGTAAATGACACGGACGCAACATCTTACCGTTTTTTATCCATGCCACACTACCCTGCTGAGGTTCGCCTTCGTCTTGTGGCATTGGAGCGCCCTCACCATGAGGAGGTTGCGGTTCGCCGTCTGAAGGTTTTTCGGGTTTACCCAACGCTTTGAAAATATCTTCGGTTGGTGTAAATTGTAATGCCTGCAATGGTACACAAAGTGCGACTTCGTGTTTTGTGACTATTGATATACTTGCTGTCATACCCGGATAAAGTTTTTCATCAGGATTTTCTGCAAGAATTACAACTGTATATGTTACAACATTGTTTGTTGTAGTAGGTTGAAGTCTGATTGATGAAACTTTACCGTTGAAAACTTCACCGTTGTAAGCATCAACTGTAAAGGTACATGCTTGACCTACTTTTACTTGTCCTATATCAGCCTCATCAACATTGGCTTCTACTTGCATATTTTTGAGGTCTTTGGCAATTACAAACAATGTCGGTGTATTGAATGAAGATGCCACTGTTTGACCCTCTTCGATATCTTTGCTGAGAATTATACCGTCAATAGGGGAATAAATTTCAGCATAACCGAGATTTACTTTTGCTTCACGAAGCGAAGTTTGAGCATTGGCGTATGTTGATTTGGCTTGTATCAACGAGTTTTCGGCGTCTTCCATATCAACCTGAGTTGCAGCTTTGCCTTCGTAAAGTTGTTTGGTACGGTCATAATTTTGTTGAGCGCGTTTCATTGCGCTTTCAGCACTTGTAAGTGAACTGGCAGCTTGAGCAAGTCGCTCGTTAAGAGTAGATTTATCAAGTTCAGCCAACAACTGACCTTTTTTTACATGCGAATTATAGTCAACATAAAGTTTTTCAACAATACCGGAAACCTGTGTACCGACTTCCACTTCATCAACCGGCTCAAGAGTACCGGTAGCAGTAACATTGTTTTCAACGGTATCGGTTTTAATCACCGAAGTAGAAAACACGAGTTCTTTTTTAGCAGGCCACATCGCACAAGTAATACCTGTAACAGCCAAAGCTCCTACTGCTATCAAGACGATTTTTCCTTTTTTCATAAAATATTTTTTATCAATAATAAGTTACAAATCTACGTTTTCTCCGGTATAAACATCAAGGATTAGTCTGTTGAGGATAAATCCGTACTTGGCGTTGATATAGGAGTTGAGAACGTTGATATAATTATTTTGCTGTTGCAACAAATCTACGGCAATAATGCTGCCGACATTAAATTTCATTCTGTAAGCTTCAAAACTTGCGGCGTATGCATCTTTCTTTTGCTGATATGCCAGATATCTTTGATATTCAAGGTTTGTAGCTTTGTATTGATTAACAACAGTTCTTGTAATCTCTTGCTCGGTTTGTTTGTAATCGAGTTCGGCTTGCTGTTGTTGGATTTTTGCTTTTGTGATCTGAAGTTTGGTAGCTCCACGGTCCCAAATCGGATAACTTAATGTTAAACCCACTGATTGAGAGAAACGGTCTGTTAATTGCTGACCGAAATTATCAAAATCATTATGTCCTGTATTGATTCCTGCACTTGCTGTAAGACTCGGACGACGTCCTGATTTGGAAATTTCCAATGCCGTGTTTGCAAGTTCTATTGTACTTTGAGCCAATTGCATGTCAGGCATGTGAAGTTTGGCTTTTGCTACAGTTTCTTGCTGAGTAGGCAGCAATGCCATTTCATCGATTGCTGTAGTATCCGGATCTTTTATTGTAAGCTCGGCTTCGGGATCCATGCTCATGTAATTTCTGAGATTGAGAAGTGAATTTTCAAGTGAAATTACAGTATTGAGAGAATCTGTAACATCGCTTTGATATTGAGCTTGCAACATCAAATAGTCACTTTCAATCATAGCACCGAGGTTGTATTGTTTTTCGCCTCTTGCAAGTTCTTCACGAGAACTGTTCATTATAAATTCCTGATATTTGAGCCTCTCGATACATGATAATGCTGTAAGATATTCGTTGAGGATTTGAATTTTCAAATTATCATCATATTGAGAAGTCTGAATCTTGGATTGTTCGTTTTGTAATCTGTTTTGCTCAATAGTATTTTTGATGTTACCGCCATTATATATTGTAGCAGAAGCATTAATACCAACATTACCGGAAAAGTTAACATCGGAATTGCTTCCTGTATGCGTCATAGTTTCGCTTGCAGATGCATTTACCAACGGGTAACGATTGTTTTTACTCTGCTCATAAGACGCCAACGAACTTTCTTCATTCAAAAGTTTTGATTGTCTTGCGTAACTGTTGCTCATTGCATATTGAAGGCACTCTTGCAAACTGAAATTAAAACTGCCATGTTCGGAAGTAGAATCAGCTTGAGCCGATGCTGCAACAACAATAAAAAATGTGACAATCAAAAGTGCTGCTTTCTTAATCATTTTCCAAAACCAATTTTTTTATTTTGTACACCAATTGGATTAAAGAAAACAAAAAAGGTTTAATCATTTTTGAAAAAAAATTTCAACTTTTTTTCTTATCAAAATACCATTTTCAGCTCCATGCTCCCAACATGCAGTGTCTTAGATGTTTGCGATTTTCGCATTTCGTAACATAAATTTAGTTGCAAATGCTTAGTAAGCATGTAAGATGTGTTTAAATTGAAAACAAAATTTCGTCCAACGCTCAGACCTTCAAGCATTTGATAAAGTACCGAGCCTGATTCTACATGGCAATCGGGATTGTTTACAAACTTGAAATTCATACTAACTGCACCTTTTTGTTCGGAAACGAAATTCAGATAGAATTCCAACGAATATAATTTAATTAACAACGAATCGTTGATATTTTCCTTTGTTTGATTTATATAAGCCATTCCCGGCGAAAGACCAAAATCAAAGTTATATTTAATTTCTGTATGATAAACTTTTGCTTGAATTTGATAATTTTTGTCCGAAAAAAATTCTGAAAAATAATTTGTGTGCTTCAAAATATATTTTTCTGTTACAAAAAAATTCAAAAAAGATGTCTCTGCAAAAATTTCGTTTGATTTTGTTTCGTTGACTTCGTTTCCATAAAAAGTAAGTCTTTGCGATTCGCTTTTTGAAAAATTGTCTCCCGCCCAAAGAAATTTTGTTAACATCAATTTGGATTTATAATTCTGATTCAATGATTTTTGTATCAAACTGTCATCATAAAAAAAAGCGTTACCGGATTTCAGACTTCCTTTGGTTTGAATATCATAAAAAGCACTCAAATCAAAACGGGAACTGATTTTTGAAAATTTCGTGTCTGAAAGTTTGCCTTTGAATCTTACGTCAAAATTTATTTTGTTGGCAATTGTATTGAAATATTTTCCCGTATGAAGAAAATATTTCACGTAATCAGCATCAGTTTTGTAAAACGATTTTTCAAATTCGTTTAAATCTTCCACGCCGTCGCCATTATAATCATTCCAAACGAAATAACCATTTCCGGCTGATGTTTTTATAAATTTATACGACATCTGCTCCTGAGTTCCGCATCCGGATTCTTGATTTGCAGAAATTATCAATTGTTTTTTCCAGAGCAACAATCTGTTTTCCAAACGTCCGGTAAGCGAAGTGAAATTTTCGCCGTTATTATCTGTTTTTTTGAGTATTTCCAGAAATTTAAACTTATAAATATCGGATTTCTTAGTGCTTAATTCTGCTGAAACATATTTTGACGAACCAAAATTATCTTTCATCGCAAAATCAATAAACGTTTGACGGTTGTTAACAGAAATTTTCCAATTCAAGTTGCTACTGTCGGAATTATTGATGTAAAAACAAAAATCACGATAATTCAAATTTGCAGAATCGACTTCACCGCCTAAGTAATTTTGCGATTGTAAAAAATCAACCCCCAAAACAAACGGTTTGAAATTCAATTCGCCAAACACATCAATATCTGAATGTTTGAATTCTTTATCGGTCTGAATATCTTGATAATATAAAGTGTTGATTCCGTAATTGTAACGTGTTTTACTATTTCCGAGCGAAAATTCCACACCTTTGCCGTTCATTACTTCTGAAATATCGGCAGTAAGAAATTTTGCATTTGTAGAAAAACTTTTTTTTCTAAAATTCATTTCCAAGGTTGTAAAAGCCTCTTGATGACCGCTTTCGTAACTTTCAAGATTCCACAAATCAAGAAAATCAACACTTTTGTCTGTAAGCAACGGTGCAAAATTTTCACTAAAGAATTTTGTATTAAGCGAAATTGAAAAATTTGTAGTAGAATCCGAATTATAAAAATTTCGATACGCCGTTACAGAACTCGCAAAACTTTTGTCGGATTTTTTATTTAACGACAATTTGTTTTTAACATCTTGACATAAAACATTCTCGATATCCAAGTCAAAAGCATGAAAACAATCAAAACCGGCGTTCAACAACAAAAAATCTTTTCTGTACGGACAAGCAACAATTGTATCGCCGATGTTGACTTCGGATACATCATAATCGGATTCCTGCATTTTGAGAATTTCAGAATCGGAAAGTTGTTCAGCTGAACCTACCGCATCAAATTCCGACATGTAACCGATTTTGAAATTACTTTTCTTCCTCTTGATTCCGGCTTCGGCGTAAAGAAAATAATTATTGTAAAAACTTTCCTGATACTCAAAATCCACTACGATGCTGCTTTGCGAAGTGATTACATGTTTAATATTAAACTCAATAGTACCGAGATTGTAATCAATTTCATAATCCATATCTGCGCCGCGTGTTAAAAGATTTCCGTCGAGATACACCGATTCGGTTCCGATTAAAACAATTACAGTGTTTCCAAGATTGTCGCTCAGATAATACGGACCTTGAGAATTGTCAGTTCCGGTAAATTCCTGACGGCGAAATTTTCCTTTCGTAACTGCAAAATCAGCTTTTACGCTCAAAGTATCTTGCTTGGAATTGAGATTATTTACAGAAACGATGTCAAAACCTTTGATTTTTTTCTGAAAGTTGAAAAGTTGCGAATTGTTTTGACTTATCATGATATCGCCGGCGGAAAATATTGTGGAATCTTTTTGTAACGACAAAACCGCCGAGCTGAGTTCTGAAATTTGATTTGTACTTCCGTCGTTATCTACAGGTATATTTGCATCCTGAATTTGAGCCGAAATTTTTATATCATTGCCAAACGTGGTACTTACTTTTAAATCTGTTAAAGTATTTTGAGAAAGATTTTTGTTGTTGCCGTTTGTTACGGTTTGAGAAATATAACCGTTCGCTTTTACAGAATCGCTCAAAAAACTTTCTTTCTTGGTTTCATCGATGTCGTCTTGAAGTTCAATACCGAGAATTTGTTTTGCCGCAACCGACGGCTCAATAGGAATTACAATAATATCAGTATCGCGAAGAGAATTATTTGATTTTAATCCGGAAATCATTTGCAAAACAGAATCCTCAACCGGATGATCAGTTATAATTTTTTGCGCTCTTACAATTGTAGCAAGAGTTATAAAAAATAGTATGAGGATAATATGCTTCAAGGATTTATATCTATTTATTTTTGGCAAAATTACAAAAAATAAGGTGATTATTTTTGTAACAACAGGGTGATAAAGATGTCAATTCTAAGGCTTTTACAGTAATAACATCTAAAATTAACACTCAAAGACAAAATTAGTATTAGAAAAGTTGCGAAATACAACTTTAGCCTAAAAGTTTTGCTCCAGCAACTATGACTTATCTGCTTAGTATTCTGAGGCTTTTTTGTTACAATTAATATTAAGTTAACATTCGAGTATATTTTTACAAATCAAATTAGTATCTCATTCCCAGCATGTTGAAAGCTTTACTTGAAGAACATATACAAATAGCGGTATAATAAAAGCAACTTTTTAGCATGAGAGCTTCACCGGAGATTATGCGATGTCAACAATATAATAATAAAAAAATTAAGCGCACTAACAATCGATAAAATCAACTTGTTAGTGCGCTTTTTTATGGATTTACAATTCTAAACCGGGCTATTTATTTGAGACTTTCCTCAATTCCGACGCCTAAGATAGAACTGTAAACTTTGTCAATATACTCTGCTGTTTGTGTTGCACCGTTTATCATTGCCTCGCGACCAAGATAACCCAAAACACTTACGGACATCCCGTATTCGCGATTCTCTGAAAAACCGTCTTTCTGTAAATTCTGCAACCAAACAATTATTTTCTGATAATCATTTGTCATTTCTACAGAAATCTTTTCTGCTTCAGCAGTAAGACCGCATGAATAAAGTGCGGAAACTACAGGCAACATCGAATAATCGTAAGGCAACTTATCGTTTGGAGTAAGTTCAACTACTTTCTTGATTACTTCCTGAGCCTTTTCTTTCTCGCCGTCTTTTACCAATTGCTCTGCTAATCTTGCAAATTTATCACGGATATCCATGATTGATATCTGACGGTGATTGTTTTCCTCGATTACAACATCAGGCTCGTTCATACGTCCCCAAACCATTTTATGCATCATATTATCATACATAATCTTGGAATCTACTTCACCGATTTCGCCCGGATCAGCATCCGAAGTATCGTATGGTACAAGTCTGTATGCAAATCCTTCAAGGCGCATATATTTATCGAGACCGAGGAAATCACTTGAAGATCCGCTTACCGCAAAATATACAGGACGTTCCCAATTGTTGGCACAAATAATATCCATTACAGCCAAATCAGATTTGGTAAAATATGATTTGGAAATATCCCATTTCAATTCCTTGAGTGCACGGTTTTTATTTCTGTCATCCAATGTACCGCAAGCAATACAGTTTTCAATATTTACAGGTACTGAAACTGTTTTTGACGGGATATAATTGTAACTTTCACCGTTTTGCATCTTTACAAGCTCACTATCATTGCCTACTACTTTCATAACATCAGAAATCGGTGTATAGAAAGCTGAAAGTTTATCAATGAGTTTGTCTGTACGTGATTTGATATTATCCAAAACAGCTGCACTATTCGGGAACAACATCTTTACAATTTCAGGTTTTGTAAGCTGTTTTACAATTGATGCAAATGTAAGAGGATTCATTTTGTCGGTACCTACCGAAATTGTTTGATAATCTTTTACATATTTTGTCGGAAAATCCGAAGCATCGATTACAGCCATAAAATCTTTGTAAAGCGGAACATAAACAGAATCTATTTCTGCTTTGTGAGTATTGTATTGACCCGAAGCTGCACGACCTTGTTCGGTACAAATTACGATGTTTCGTTTATCTGCACGATACTGAGCCGGCGACAATGTCATCTTAACAGGAAGTCCTTCGTATTTCTTCTCTTGACATTGTTTCAAATACCAATCGCAACCGGCAAGCGAAAGATTTACGATTCTTACATCGCGTCTTACTCCTTCCACTTCCTGAGCATACCACAACGGGAATGTATCGTTGTCTCCAAATGTAAAAAGAATTGCATTAGGAGCGCAACTTTCAAGATAATCTACAGCAAAATCTCTGGCTGTATATCTTCCGCTACGATCATGATCATCCCAGTTTTGATAAGCCATCTCAATCGGTACGGCAATAGCAATTGTACTCAATGCAGCCGCTACAAGTTCTTTGTTGTCGCCGAAAAGCTTTTTCAACATCTCCCAGAGAGCAAGAACTCCAAGTCCGCACCAAATACTGAAAGCATAAAACGATCCCGCGTATGCATAATCACGTTCACGAGGTTGATACGGTGTTTGATTCAAGTATACTACAATTGCAACACCTGTTAAAATAAAGAACATGAAAACAACAAAATTGTTTTTACTGTCTTTACTCATTGTAATATATATACCGAGCAAACCCAATATCAACGGCAAGAAGAAATATACATTTCTACCCGGATTGTTTTTGTAACGATCAGGCAAATCTACCGACGAAGCTCCTTTCAATCCGTCAATAAAATCAATACCTGAAATCCAGTTACCGTTTATCACATTACCTGCGCCGTTCTGAATATCATTCTGACGTCCCACAAAATTCCACATAAAATATCTGAAATACATGTGACCCAATTGATATGTAAAGAAGAAACGCATGTTCTGAGCAAACGACGGACGTGTTTCTGTATCATCAAGACCTGCCCATGATTTGTATACTTGAACATGTCCCGAATTGGTTGAATACATCCTTGGAAAAAATCCTTGGTTCTCAGAATCGTAATAATACTTGGGGGACGGCTTGTAAACTTCCATATATCGTCCGTCAACCGGAATATATGTTGTCTCTTTTTCTGATTTTACAACTTCAGCGGTAAAATACGGACCGTAAAACAACGGATTGTCACCATATTGTTCACGATTGAGATAAGACAACAAACTAAATCCGTCTGAAGGTGAATTCTCGTTGATTGGTGGATTTGCAAATGAACGGATTACTGTCATCGCAAACGAACCGTAACCTATCATAATTGCAAATACGCCCAAACTGCACAAATTCAACAATACTTTGTTTTTCTTGTGTGAATACCATACCAAATATCCCAAACCGGTCATTACAATCAACAAGAATGTAATAATACCGGAATAATACGGCAATCCCAATACATTTACAAAAAACAAATCGAAATGTGCCGCTATATTTACAGTTTGAGGTATTATAAAATACAATATCACTGCAAGGATTACTACCGAAATTATCAACGCCAAAATTGTTCCTTTGGTAGAATGTTGAAACTTTCTGTAATATACAATCAAAACGATAGCCGGAATCACAAGCAAGTTGAGCAAGTGAACACCGATACTCAAGCCCATCAAATAACAAATAAGAATAAGCCAACGGTTTGAATATTTTTCATCTGCCTGCTCTTCCCATTTGAGAATCAACCAGAATACCACTGCGGTAAATAACGAACTCATACTATACACTTCGGCTTCCACAGCACTAAACCATGCTGTATCGCAAAATGTATAAATCAAAGCTCCTACCATACCCGAACCAAGGATCACTATTGTCTGTGACAATGAATATTGTTTTACCCTCTGACCTGAATAATAACTGTTTTCTATCACACGACGTGCAATATGAGTAACAGACCAGAACAAAAACAACGATGTAAAAGCCGCAGCCAACGCACTTGTAGCATTCATCATAAGTGCCATGTGAGCATCATCGGGTGCCAACAATGCAGCAACTCTTCCTATAATCATCCACAAAGGTGCTCCGGGAGGGTGACCTACCTCTAACTTGATAGCTGTTGCTATAAACTCACCACAATCCCACCAACTCGCAGTAGGCTCTATGGTAAGCAAATAACAAACCGCTGCAACCGCAAAAGCAATCCAACCTGCAATACGGTCGTAAAACTTAAATTCTTTCATTTTTATTAATATAAAATACTATCGTTATAAAAATACGCCCGCAAAATTATAAAACAATCCTTTCCAATGCAAAAATATTTACTTTACTACCCCAAACACATATTACTAACAAAACTATCCGAATCTAAGCAAAAAACAACCGCATAATTACCACTTCTATATTACTGATAATCAACATTACAATAAAAAACATCAAAAAAAACATCAAAAAAATTTGGAAGTTATATAAAAAACACCTTATCTTTGCACCCGTAAAACAAAGACAGTTGGATTACAAAATACCCCATATCGTTCTAAAACAACTGTTGGAAAGTTTTTTTTAATTGGTACAGACCTATGGTGTAATGGTAGCACAGCAGATTTTGGTTCTGTTAGTTGAGGTTCGAATCCCCATAGGTCTACAAGCCCTGAAGACAACTTCAGGGCTTTTTTATTGTCCGACATATTACTTCCGTGTTTTTTATCCTAATATCGCGGCTTCGATAATTTGTTCAATGATAAAATTTTATAGTTGACATTTTTTTAATGCGAAAACTAAATACAATTATTTTTTCGTGAAATATCCCGGATGTTTTTCGCCTCCATCAATACGGGCAAATGTTATATCGATTTTACTATCATCGTATTTTGTACCTTCCCCTCCCAAAAGATTTTTGCAACCACTAAACATCGCAGCAGAACTTTCAACAGAATCTGTATTCCAATTATCACTTACAAAAATTGTTTTTAATGCAGAGCAACCATCAAAGATATGATGCATATACACAACTTTATCAGTTTTAAAAGTACTTAAATCAAGGCTTGTAAGGCTCTCGCAACCGGAAAACATATAAATCATTTCCTTAACGTTATCAGTTTTAAAAGTACTTAAATCAAGGCTTGTAAGACTGCTGCAACCTGAAAACATATAACTCATACCCTTAACGTTATCAGTTTTAAAAGTACTTAAATCAAGGCTTGTAAGACTGCGGCAATCTGAAAACATCCATCTCATATTCATAACGTTATCGGTTTTAAAAGTACTAACATCAAGGCTTGTAAGACTGTAGCAATCTGAAAACATCTTGTCCATATACATAACGTTATCGGTTTTAAAGTTACTTAAATCAAGGCTTGTAAGACTGTAGCAACCTGAAAACATATAATCCATATACATAACGTTATCGGTTTTAAAGTTACTTAAATCAAGGCTTGTAAGACTCTTGCAACCGGAAAACATATTAATCATATCTGTAACGTTATCAGTTTTAAAAGTACTTAAATCAAGGCTTGTAAGACTGCGGCAATCTGAAAACATCCATCTCATATTCGTAACGTTATCAGTTTTAAAAGTACTTAAATCAAGGCTTGTTAGACTGCGGCAACCGAAAAACATCCATCTCATATTCGTAACGTTATCAGTTTTAAAAGTACTTAAATCAAGGCTTGTAAGACTGATGCAACCTGAAAACATCTCTCCCATATCTGTAACGTTATCAGTTTTAAAAGTACTTAAATCAAGGCTTGTAAGACTCTCGCAATCTAAAAACATCCTGGACATATCCGTAACCTCCGAAGTATTAAGAAATTCTGAGTATTGTATTTCTGTTAAACATAAGCAACCTAAAAACCAATTAGCACAACTTGTGGGTTTGTACGCTGCAAAAGATTTATCAAAAACTACTTTGGTAATTTTTCTAGCAACACCATACCATTCAGGGTAATCATTTTTCAAACTCATTCCAAACGCGCCTTCGGGTTTGTGCTTGTCATACTTGAATGTCAATACACCATCTTCAAATACGGCATACGCTTCTTGCGCTTGAATGTTTTCACAAAACAAACTCGCAACAAGAATCAAAAACATCATTATCAGATTCTTTTTCACAATAAATTGATTTATTAAATAATATTGATAAAATTTTCATAGGCAAAAATACAAATTATTTTTATAATACACGCACCAACCGTATGTGACGCCATATTATGACGTCTCTACAGAAAAAATATCATTTACATCTGTAATATCTCTACAATTACCATTATCGAAAGAAACCACAAAAAGACCCTCTCAAGGCAATACAGCCCGTATATTCACAATTGTAAATTGTAAACAGTCCAAATTGTCGAATGTAAATTTAAAAAATATAAGAATTTTTAGCAAAAACATTTGGATAATTCATCCTTTATTAGTAACTTCGCTGTGCGTTAGCCATTAAGAACATATTTGTTGCAAAAAATTACGTGCGTTTTTAAGAGATTCATAGGGAGAAATCTCATAAAAAAATGATAGTAAAAATTACTCCCTGCTTTTTCGCTACTCAACCTATACCTAACGCTGATAATTATGAATAAATGGGTACGGGGAACTAAATACGAAAAGACTTTTTTGTATTTCCTTGTACGTTTGATTTTTTGAGTAGTAGGCGCAGCCTTTTCGATTGTACACGAGAGGTTGCGCTGTTTTTTTGTATATACAATCCAAAACAATAAAATCAACCCCCTAAAAACAAAAAAAGCTGTCGAATTTCTTCAACAGCTTTTATTGCTTTGGTGGTACCAACGGGAATCGAACCAGTGACACACGGATTTTCAGTCCGTTGCTCTACCGACTGAGCTATGGTACCATCAATAAAATTATTAACCTCAAAAAATGTGGTACCAACGGGAATCGAACCAGTGACACACGGATTTTCAGTCCGTTGCTCTACCGACTGAGCTATGGTACCATCAAAACTTGTTTTTTTTGACGATGCAAAATTACAACGTTTATTTGGATTCTCCAAATTTTTTTGAAGTTTTTTTTAATGTTTTTTTTAGAGCGAGGCTTGTTGCTTTGCTAATTCTTTGGCTCTCAACATCTCTTCGCGTTCTTTGATACGCTGTTTCTGCTCCAAATAATTATCTTTGTAAAGCAAGTATGCTTCGTATCTGTCGTCGTCACGGTCTTTCCAGAATGTTTTGCCGTAATGACTGAGCACTGCAATTTTCTCGTAAAGCACTGTGCCGAGATCTCTGCGCTTCTGTGTGTTACGTGTTCTTTCACGTCTTACGGTTTCCAATGTCTTCAATGTCTTTTTGGTAAGAGTGATTTGCGCACGTATATTACGGATATCGCCTTCGGTAAGATCGTATCTCAACAAACGATCTTTAAATTTTTTGAATACTACGATTACTTTTTCAGCAATCTCGATAAGTTCCAATGTCTTGATACCTGTAAGCTTCTGTGAAGGGAAATATTTCTTTGTTTCCTTCTTGGTAGGTACAATGATTGAAAACTGGAGGAAAAAATTTCTTATCTGATCAATAAGTACTTGTTCCTGATTGTTCTTTTCCAATGTCTGCGCTTTTACTTTGTCAGCGAAAAATTGGTCTTCCGGATACTTTCTGTATTCTTCTAATTTTTTTTCCAAGACGTCAATATCTTTCTGTGTGACGCCATATCTTTGAAATTGTTCCAAGTCTTCTTTCACGAGTTGAGACACTTTCTCGCCTCGCGCAATTATTTCAGTAGTTGAGTAATTGTAAGTTACAGCTTTTTTCATTTTTGATGGTTTGTATTTTCCAAATGCAAAATTACATAAAAAAATATTTTATGACAAATTTTTAGGATACAACTTATTTTAAAAAATAATTAATTCAAAATTATATTTTCAACACAGCTAGAAAAGCTTTTTGCGGAACTTCCACATCTCCAATCTGTTTCATTCTTTTCTTTCCTTTCTTCTGCTTATCCAAAAGTTTACGTTTTCGTGATATATCACCACCGTAACATTTTGCCGTTACGTCTTTTCTAAACGCTTTTATCGTACTTCTGGAAATAATCTTGGTTCCGATTGCCGCCTGTATTGCTATATCAAACTGATGTCGGGGGATCAACTCTTTGAGTTTCTCGCAGATGTTTTTACCAAAATCGTATGCATTTGATTCGTGTATCAAACTCGACATCGCATCCACAGGTTCGCCGTTCAACAATATATCAAGTTTTACCAATCTTGACTCTCTATAATCTATCGGATGGTAATCAAATGATGCATAACCCTTGGATATCGATTTCAACTTATCATAAAAATCAAAAACAATCTCTGCCAACGGCATCTCAAAATTCAATTCTATTCTATCCGATGTTAAATAATGTTCATTGGTCTTGATACCGCGTTTCTCCATACAGAGTTTGGTAATTGGTCCGTAAAACTCCGATTTGGTTATAATATCTGCTTTAATATACGGTTCTTCAATAAGACTGATAGCTTTCTGTTCTGGTAAACCCGCCGGATTGTGAACTTCTATTGTTTCGCCTTTTGATGTCAACACCTTATAACTTACGTTTGGTACGGTTGTTATTACATCCATATCAAACTCGCGTGACAATCTCTCTTGAACGATATCCATGTGCAACATCCCCAAAAATCCGCATCTGAATCCAAAACCCAATGCGATAGAACTTTCAGGAACAAATGTCAACGAAGCATCATTCAATTGCAACTTCTCCAAACTTGTTCGCAATTCCTCATACTGATCGGTTTCAATAGGATAAACACCGGCATAAACCATAGGTTTTACCTCGGCAAAACCCTCAATAGCTTTTTCACACGGATTTTCTACATGTGTAATTGTATCACCTACTTTTACCTCAGTAGCCTGCTTGATACCCGATATAATATAACCGACATTGCCGGCTGAGATTTTGTTCTTTGGACAAAGATCCATCTCCAACACACCAATCTCATCAGCATTATATTCTTTCTTGGTATTAACAAATTTTACCAAATCACCTGTTGACAATGTACCGTTATAAACTCTGAAATACGCAATTATACCTCTGAACGGATTGAAAACAGAATCAAAAATCAAAGCCTGAAGCGGTGCATTAGGATCACCCTTTGGAGCAGGAACTTTTTCAATAATAGCCTTCAGAATTTCTTCCACTCCCTGACCCGTTTTGCCCGAAGCCTCAATAATATCCTCTCTCCTACCGCCAATCAGTTCTATAATCTGATCCTTTACCTCTTCCGGCTGAGCAGCAGGCATATCCATCTTATTGAGTACAGGTATTATCTCAAGATTATTTTCAATAGCCATATAGACATTAGAAATAGTTTGAGCCTGAATACCTTGAGTTGCATCAATCACCAACAAAGCACCCTCGCAAGCAGCAATACTTCTTGATACCTCATAACTAAAGTCAACATGACCCGGAGTATCAATAAGGTTAAGTACATATTCTTGACCGTCAAGAGTATGACGCATCTGAATAGCATGAGACTTTATAGTAATACCGCGTTCACGCTCCAAGTCCATGTCATCAAGAACCTGATTTTCCATGTCTCGGTCAGCAATAGTCTTAGTATACTGCAAAAGTCTGTCTGCCAAAGTACTCTTGCCATGATCGATATGTGCAATAATGCAAAAATTACGGATATTATTCATCTGAAAAGCTATTATAGTTCTTTTGAAAAATCGAGCACAAAGATATAAAATTTTGGATATTACGTACAAATTTTATAACACTTATATAAAATTAGATTATAGCCCGAAAATCTGCCCCGAAACTTTCTTCTGCCTCAACAGACATCTGCCATATACAATCCACAGTCAACAACATAAACCAACAGTTCATATACTACCCGTAATTTATTGAAAATGAGATATATTTATTTTAACATCTTTTGATATCACAACACCCCCTAACACGGATTAAAAAACAATTTTTACACTAAAAAATATCAAGTATTACAACCTCAAAACCCATAAAATATAAAAAAAAATAACACATAATTTTTTTTAAAAAACGCATTTTTCGGGATATTGTATGCCGTACAATAGAAAAAAAACGTCAAATTTTATGAGATTGTATGGCATACAATCCTACAAAATATGGATATTTTATGAGATTGTATCATATACAATTAAATCAAAAATCAGAATTACGGTTTATTGTATATAGTAAGATAGATTCAAAAATCAGAATTACGGTTTATTGTATATAGTAAGATAGATTCAAATAGTGCTATTACGGTTTGCCGACACGATACAATTGTTTCAAAAACTGCTATTAGAAACAATTGTACTATATACAATGAAATATAATACAAATATTCTTAACATTTGAGGGTATACAACAGAGTATAATTACGACATCCGAAACAATCTACGGGGTACAATAACCTCAAAAATGCCATTTTAAAACTTTCTACGGTATACAATAAACCATAATATTAAAATTCCATATCATCCTACCTCATACAATTTTTTCGCAGAACAATTTTTAATTCAATTGTATGGCATACAATTAAATATAATAACATCATTTAATTCCATTGTATAGCATACAATTAAATATAATAACCACATCTCATCGTAGTCCCGACGGGACGGCATAGAATAGCCGGGCGTGTTGTCGGTTACGACAAAAACCCCCGGACAAACACATCAATTATTCCAGGTATTTATACGGTTAATTTTTTTATTTATCACCGAATTTAACAAATTAAAACAAAGATTTTATTATTTAACTAAGATTTTTATTTTATTTCATAAATAAAAATACGAATAAATACGAATACTAATTATATGATGAAAGATTCGTTTTATTCGTAAAAAACAGAATCGTAGATTGTGTTTTTATTCGTTATGATGTTACGATTCGTGTTCATTCGTTTAATTCGGTGATAAAATTTTTTCAATCAACATCGTTCGTTTTCAATTCGGTGATAAAAAAAATGAAATATTCCGGTTCAGTGTTTTCCATTTTGTTAAAAAATCATCAAAAATAGCACCTCAAAAAAATTGTGCACCACACATCTAAACAAAAATCAACAATAAAAACTCGTTTTACACTAACAACTATCATGAAACATTTAGTATATAACTGACAAAATTTTTATAATGGTTTACATAAAAAATTTATTTCTTCTTGAAACACAAAAATTTTAAATAATTGTTAAAAAATTACTTAAAAAAATTTTAACAATTGCGAATAAATACCTAATTTTGCTCTATGGAAAATTTAGAAGAAGGGGACATAACTCTACTTAGAGAAAGTGTAGAGAATAAGTTCGGCAGGAAGATACTTTATGCAAAAGATTGTATGGAGTTGTCGGCATCGGTTTACGATGCTACCGAATGTAAAATTAGCGAAACCACCCTCAAAAGGCTTTGGAACTTGGTTAATTCTACATTCAACCCGTCGAAATATACACTCAACTCTTTGGCTAAATACCTCAGTTACACTGATTATGATGAATTTGTCTTTCACAAAGACAATTACAAGAAGTCAACAGAAAACATGTTGAAATGGAATCAGTTTCAGGAGGAAGCCGCAGAGCTGAGCAAGAGTACATTGTCTTCAGTAAAAAATAACTTGGGTATCAGTTACGAAAAAACTATTCGCCGCACCGAAATCATAAATACAATTTTTGACTTTATTGATTCGGACAAGACAGCTTTTGCCTTGATTGCTCCAAGCGGATACGGCAAATCTACTGCTTTAGCGCAGGCTGTTGACAAGATGCTCAACAAAGACAGCAATTATAAAAACATCATTTGGTATTTCAATTGCAACAAAAACAATCCGCTAAATTTCCTTTTCAATCAACTGAAAGATATATTCTCCAAACTGCTTGGCGTAAACGGTAACCAAAGTTACAAAGATTATTTTGAAACTCACCCCGCTACGCTAAACGGCAAGATAATCCTTGTGTTGGATGATGTTTGCAGCAACGAGATGCTGGATTCTATCAACAACATAATTGCAACGTACAAAACGGAGAAGTATTTCAAACTTATCATTTCTACCCGTACCGTTATCTGGAACGATATCACAAAAATTGTAAAAGATATCAACAAAGTAAGTTGGTACAATACAGAATGGGATTGTAAATCAACGGTATACAGCAATATCCCGATACTTGATTACAAAGAGCAAATTCAAGTACTGAAGAATTGCGACAAGTTTACGATAAGAAATTTTGAGATACTAAATAAATTCTGCATGAAACATTCTTTCCAAGCTCCGTATTTCTTGGAAAACTTAATATCAATTACAAAAGACAACCTCACCGATATCGACATATTTACTCAATACTCCAACCAAAAAATCTATACTACAAAAGACGGTTTCAAAAACCAAAAACTCATTGATTTTATTTTATTTAGTACAAATTACGGTCTTGACACCGATTCTACTGAAAAGAAAAGACTGTCAAGACTTATAGAAGAATACAGCGAACAGTTTTACAACTTATTAAATGTAGGTGTATTGATGGAATACATCGTAGAGAACAAACTTGGCGAAAAAGAAATGATGATAAAGTTTTTCGACTACGAGTATTTTCAATATCAACTTGCCAACTATTGGTTGAAAGAATTTGGTCTTAATGAGAATCTTTTCATTGAGGTGGCTTCCTATTACTCTGAAAATGAGAAGATGTTCTATAAACTGTTTGAGATTTTCATAAAATACGCATTCCATCAGGGCAATATCAAATTATTGAAATCTGCCTTCGATATTATAGATTTGCATATCAGAGAAAAATCGGAAAACGAAAGGATGAAAAAGGTATTTTGTACTGAATATCAGTTTTATCCCGAACTTCAAGACGAGTTGTTGCAAACCGAAACTGAGAGCGAATTTTATATATACAGATTTTTGGATTTTGATAATCTTAACGGTTGTTTCTTGAAATTCTTAAATAAGTATTATACCAAGACCACCGACACTAAGCATAAACTCACTGCTATAATGTTGATGTGTTACAATGCTTTCTTTGAGGGTAATGAAAAAACGGTTGAAACCCTTTACAACGAATCACAACAGTTTGATATCGATGTTGAGGACGAATTCCAATACATGCTTACATTGTGCATACAGCTTATATATTATTATCAGGAAGACAAAAAGATTGAGCACAAGTTCTTATGCGTTGTAGAAGAATTCAGCATGAGATATTATTCCAAAATTACGGAAAACAGAACTAAATATTTGAGGATTAATCTTTTGCTTACCGACATCTTGGTATTGACTGAATGTTATGAACAGGCAAAAACAATATTTGAAACAATATTCAAGAGCGAATTGTGTGAAAACGATTCGGCAATATGTTATCTGTTGCACCTTGAATACAGTTTCATTTTGTCAAAATTGGGTTACACAAAGAAAGCCAAGAATATTTACAGCGAAACACTCGGCACTTTGGAGGATTTGCCGCTTCGTCATTATATCTATTTGAAAATGCGTGAATGCGAATTGCAATATTATTTCAAGAAAGATCTCTCTTACAAAGAGATAAGCATAGCAATTGCAAAGCATTTCAATTACAAATACTATTCAAAGCGGTTGGAGAATATCGGAAGTAAAAACTAAAAATTATTTATTTTACAATTATTTTTACTGAATCAAATAGTTGTAAAGGAAATTCTCACGACCGCCACAAACCACACTGTATTTATTAGGATGATTGAGTACACCGATAGAAAATTCGGTTGTACCCTCCAACGGGAATCCGCTACAAATCTTTCCGTCCTTATCAAAAAGATAAATTTTGTTCAAATCAGCACATGCCACCCCGATTCTTACATCGTTGACAGCAAATCTAAAGATATTGGGTTTACCTGTAATCAAACCGTCAAAATAATAATTGAATAACTGTCCGCCTGAACTTTTGTAAACCACAAGTTCTCTGTTGTCGGTAAAAATATATTCGTTTTCGCCGTCACCGTTGATATCTGCTAAGATAAAATTATGGTTGGCACTGAAATAATCACGAAAATTTTGAGTGTGTACACTTCCGTTTCGGGTGATATACTGTACTTGTCCGGACGAATTTGTTGTTACAAACCTCAAATTGGAAATACCTCCGGGAGCTTCTACATAAAATTTTGAATTAGGAGCTTTTGGGAAGTTGGTAGTAACAGCAATTTTTGTTGATCCGTTACGACTTAATATATAAGTTTTCAGTCTGTCGGCAAAAACCAAATATTCATCATCGTTGATATTAAAGTATTGTACGGGAGTTACAATTTTGTTATCGGTTTCCACCGGATTCCAAGATTCAAGTTGAGAACCGTCTTTGGTATATACATAAATTCTCTGATTGCTGCACGGTACAAAAATTCTGTAATTACCGTCTTTGGCATAATCAAATACAGAAATTTCAGTAGCCAAAGGAGCAGGAAGTTTTACCGGGAAGTTTTCTACATAATTGCCGTTACGGTCAATAAGGTGCAATTCGTTTCCGGTTGCAAACAAATATTGAATCTTACCGTTTTGAAACAAATCAACTTCGTATACCTGACCTTTTAGAGGTTCGGGCATTTGTTTGCTCCAATATTTAGTACCGTCTTTAGAAATAAAATGCAACTTGCATCTTTCGTCCTGACAGATTATATCTTTGCCATTTGTAAGATGATTTTTTACAAGTTGAGGTTTTATTTTTACAGTTGTATCAACCGGTGTAATCCATGATACATAACGCTCTGCCTCAATTATTTGAGAATATTTCAATGCCGCATTAGTAAAAAACATCTCATCACCGGTATTGCTGTAAATAAGTGCGAGTGAACGGAAATCTTGCAACCTTGTAAAAAACTGATTGTATTCCCGTGCATTATTTTTACTAAGTACTGCTGCAATTTTACTTTTTGAATATGGCAAATCAATATAATAATAGATATTGCTACTCTTGTTAACAAGTTCTGTAAAATCTGCGTAATTTGTATTCTCACTCAAAACCTTACGAGTTTCTACCGCATTGATATATTCACGCAATCCGCTGATATTCTGTCCGAATACAAGTTTATCTTTGTAAATTGTAAAATAAGAATATTCGTTGGTAAAAATATCACCGAAGTAAATTGACATCAACTTTTTTATCGGACAAAAATATGCAACAAACTTCTTGTTGGTATTAGATACAATATCATGAAACATCTCTTTGTCTGATTTGTTGTTCTTCTGTTGATATTTTTTCACAGCATTTACAAGAAATTTCTCAGCAGCATCTTCGTTGTCGAGTTCAGCAACAATATAATTGTCACTACTACGTGCCGCAAGACTGTAATCACTTGTAAATTCTATGATTCTTTTACCCATAAATCCGTAAATCTTTTCCTCAAAATTTACTCCGAATGTTTTTGATACCACAGAATTGTTCTTCTTATACTGATTCTGAAGTTTTGCATAATCCAGATAATCAGAATAATCGCTCTTGAATGCACTCATATCCGAAATACCGATTGAAACAAAGTTTGTGGTTTTTGACGGTAAGTAATTTACAAAATCATTTGCAACCGGCTGTTGTGATACATACATCTTGAGATAAGCATCACCGTTGTCTTTATAATCGGTATATCCTGTTAAAGTAATTTCCTTGTAATCGGGCTTAATATCCAAAACTGCCCAATCAGCATAAGTTTCAATAGATTTGAGATAACTTGCCGACGAAGCAATTTGAAATTTAAGCATATCCGCCAAATTGCGATAGTTTACAATCATCACCGACGACGAACTGCTTTTATGTGTTTTTACCAAACGTTTCAACAACCGGTCTGACCCGATACTGCCATCTCCACATTTTACATGTCTTACCGATGATTCTACCAAAATTTGAGATGTAGATACTACAAATATCTCCTCACTGTTTACATACGAGAATACAAGCTTCACCTTGTTGGGATCTTGCTTATCCACAACACGGAAAAGGGTTGTATTATCATAATTTCCGGTTTTGAGTTCGTAACCTTTGGACGAAGCCACCTTCTTAATAACACCTGCTATCCGCTGCGCCTCGGTTTTATTGGCTGTAGCGGACAACAGACATTCTACTTCATGACCCTGTTTCTGAAAGGATATTACAATCTCACGCATATTCACAAAACCTCTCAACTCAGAATTTTGTTTTATAATTGTGTCGGTAAGTTTTATGATTGCGTCAGAAGTTTTAAGGGAAGTAAGCTGGCGTAGCTGCGACCACATAAAATTCTGCTTGTTCAGAGAATTTATCAAACTGCTGAATTCTGTAGTCTTAATTATAATAGCAGACTCCCTCGGCACTGCTTTCAACATGTTGGTATCGGGATCATAATCTGAATCACCACATCCCGAAATACCCAACATCATTGCAAAGGTAACTGTTATAATAATTAGCAACGTCTTGATTTTGTTCATTTTAAGCTATAAGAAGTTTTTGTTTTTCCAAAATACGAAATTACTAATTAAATTATTATCATAAAATTAAATTTTTACGATAATTTCTTGTCACCATATACATCGGCTTTCGTAAATTGGAATGTTCTAAGCTCAAACTCCTTGATAATAGCAAACAAATGTTCAAAAAAAGCTGATTGTATTTTCTCAAAACTTGCCCATTCGGTAATTTTTGTAAACGCATATACTTCCAATGGTATACCTGTAGAGGTTTGGGGCATTTGTCTTACCATCAGATGTCCGTTTTCTACAAAGATTCCGTCTTTCAACAAAAATTTCTTCGGATATTTCCATTCTGTCAACTCATTGTTAACATATTGATTTTTCTCTTTGTACTGAAACGGATAATATACTTTGTCGTCCTTGGGGTCTTGCTGCAAATAAATACGGCGCATCATCTCATCTTTTTTCTCTTTCTCAAATTTCTTGAAAGATTTATTAGCCTGAAGGTCGGTATTCAGTTTTACAAATGTACGAAAATCATTTATAAATGTGTTGCCGCCGTCGTCCTCCTCCAAGAAACGCTCCGAAGATTTGCCGTGTATCTTTACAAACTGATCCCGATCCACATAATATACCTGATTGATATTTCCCTGCGAATCGATAACAGTTGTTGGTGAATATTTTACAAACACTTGATAGTTAGCCTTGATATACAATTCAATATATACTCTGAAAAGTTCAAGGTTGGAAATCTCACGTTTTTCAAAAAACAATATAGTGTCGTCCGGATTCTGACTGTCTTTCAATCGTTGATTAATATAATCAGTCATAATCGGAATTTTCTTAATCTTCTCGATAAGCTCCTCACTCGCAATATGTACCGAATCGGCATCTATCATAATAGACCTTGATATTCGGCGAGCTTGCATATCCTGCATATTACTCCAGTTGATAAAAGATTCACTCATCAATGCCGCAGTTGGAACCGTAGAAACCGAATTATCAAAGTTCCTTACTTTTACTGTATTAAGGGTGATATCTACAACATGACCGTTGATATTACGGTTGGAAATCGTAATCCAATCATTCATCTTCACCATATTGAGAGATGTCAACTGTATAGATGCTACAAATCCCGATAGACTGTCTTTGAATACAAACATCATCACTGCGGACATGCCGGCAACACCTCCTACAATTGTTAACGGATCTCTACCCGTTAATACTGCTATCATCATAAGTCCGCCTACAATACCGATTACAATCTTAGCAACCTGCTTGTATCCTCTCGTAGAAAAACTTCTGTGCTGCTCTTCCAATATCTGCTCAACAATAGCTTGCAAACAATCTACTGCCCTCATCAATATCAACATCACAGAAAAGACATTCCATGCAAAACAACAGTTACGAATTCTCTCAACCCAATCAGGATCGGATATAGCAAACTGAATCAAATAATAAATATTCAATGCAGGAAATATCTGACTGAGAGGTTCAACAACTTTGTACCTTACAATCTCATCATCATACTTGTTTTCGGTCTTTACAACTATCTTGTGAACAGTCTCGATGATAATCAACTTGGCAATAAACCAACTGATTGCAGATACAATTATAATTAAAATAAAATTTATAACATTCTTCCAAGTTACAGCCCATTCGTAACTGAGTCCCCAACCCATAAAAAGATTGAGTAAATCCTCGGATAAATCCTTAAAAAGGTCAATTAAAAATTCAGCCATGACAGTATTATTAATTGGTTGTGTTAATAAATTGATTATTAAATTGTTCTTAAACAAATGCAAAAGTAAATAAATCATTTCGGATTTCAAAAAAGTTTTGTTTATTTTGTACTTTATTTCTTACAAAAAATATGTTTCAGATAGGTAATATCAAAATAGATCATTTCCCATTGATTCTTGCTCCAATGGAAGACGTAACAGATGTATCATTCAGATATATCTGCAAACAATACGGTGCTGACCTGATGTACACTGAATTTGTGGCAAGCGAAGCCCTAATACGAAATGTGGACAAAACAATCAAAAAAATGCACCTTGAGGACTACGAACGCCCCGTTGGTATACAAATTTACGGTCACGACCCCGATCACATGGTAGAAGCCGCTAAAATAGCCGCAGAAGCCAATCCCGACCTTATTGATATCAATTGCGGATGCCCCGTAAAAAAAATAGCCACAAGAGGAGACGGAGCAGGTCTTTTACAAAATCCCGACCTAATGGTAGAAATTGCAAGACGCGTAGTACAAGCAATCCCAAATATACCTATCACTGTAAAAACCAGACTCGGATGGGACGACGAATCAAAAATCGTTGTTGACATCGCTGAACGACTTCAAGACGTAGGAATACAAGCAATTGCAATACACGGCAGAACAAGAATGCAATTCTACAAAGGCGAAGCCGATTGGACTCTTATAGGTGAAGTAAAAAGAAATCCCCGTATGAAAATCCCAGTAATAGGAAACGGCGATGTAGATTCACCATTAAAAGCCAAAGAAATGATAGACAAATACGGTATCGACGCAATAATGATAGGACGCGCCGCAGTAGGATGTCCGTGGATATTCAAAACCGTGAGAGAATACCTCAACACCGGAATACTGCCAAACGAACCCGATATCCACGAAAGAGTAAGACTTGCAAAACTCCAACTCACCAAATCAATGGAATGGAAAGGCGACAAACGAGGAATTTTAGAAATGAGAAGACATTACTCACAATATTTCAAAGCACTTCCCGATTTCAAAAACTACAGAATGAAACTCGTAACATCGCTCGATACACAAGAAATATTCTCAATACTCGACGAGATAAACCAAAAATACGGTGAATAAATAACAAACTCAACTTTCGGTATACTTGCGAAAGTTGAGTTTGTTATTTTTTTATTCAACCTTCGCAAATTCACCCCACTTACAAGCATATATACAAAAAAAAAGCGAAATCAAAAAAGCCAGTTTATTAACCAACGCTTTTAGATTTCGCTAACAGCAACCGTGCCGTCTACTTGAACCTCCAATTCAGGAGAGTCCTGTTCCCGGTTACGAGGATTTTCCTCCACCACATCTTCATCATTATTGTACATCCTGATCTCCCACTTTCGGATCCACAAGCTGTACTCACTCCTTACTAACTCACCTTCAGGAGTATGGTAATTACACCACTTCAAAAACTCCGCATTCGGATTCTGATTCATATCAATTTTAATTTTCAAAGTACTACTTAAATATCTCTGCAACCCCTTCGCATAAATAAAATGCGCCACCGCCAAAAGACGGTTGTCCGGCAAATTACTTGTAACCTGAAGCGCACGATTCACACACTTGTTGAAATCCTTACGCAAAAGCTTTTCAGCCTGTTCACGAGTAATACCCTTGCCGAACTTCTCATGAGGAGCAATCACATGACCGTAACCGATTGTAAGATACCCCGCTACACAATAATATGGTTTGCCGCCTGCAAAACCCTCGTGTTTTTTGATGAACTCGATAGTTTCCTCATATAAGCGTGAAAAACGCTCCGACGGAACAAATTCCAATGTATCAGCTACAGCATACAGTTTATACCTTTTGCCGCGTACCTTTACAAGCTTGTACTTACGTCCATGCTCATCCAATTCGGACTCTGATTCTATACGTTTTCTCTTAACAGTACCTACACGTTTTACCTTCGGAAGCTCTGCTGCCAAAGAATCATCAGAAGTTCATGGCGGTGATTTTGTCATACAGACCGTATCGCTAACCTGAGGCGATATACGGTACTTTTCGAAAACCATATCATCCATCCAACTGATGTCGTTAGATACTTTGCTGACTCTTACGGTAATATTACCGCCGCCATAACTCTCACTTCCGGGAGCTACGGCACTGCCCGAGTTCAATAGGCAGATTCCAAATAACATGGAATAATAAACTAACTTTTTCATAATGTTCTCCTTTTTTAATTTGGTTTATAATACTCAGTCAATTCTTTATAATATTAATTATTATCAACTGAGTTTTATTACTTCAATCAATACAGGTAGAACATCATTACTCAAAAATATGTCTACATTAAAAATATTTCTTTAACAGCACAAAGTTAAAAACACTTTTTGTAACTTCCAAATCTATTAAATAAAATATAATTGATTTGCACCATATTTTAATAAGAAAAAAGCTACAAATCAACCAAAATTACTCTATTTTCCTCATTACAAGCCTTCTATCGGGGGGTGTGTTAAACTTTGTTAAACTTTTGAATTTCTTAGTTTTTGTTACTCATTTTTTACCTTTACTATATGAATTTCAACATCTTGAAACAATAAAAATTCAAAGGTTAAATAACAAAAATTAAATTAAAGAAACCCGGATACGATGTTCTGTATCCGGAATTTCCATTTTTTTTAAGGAAGAACTTAGACGGATAAACCTATCTAAGAATTCTTCTCTTTTTCGTTAACAGTATCCGAGCTGTGAATGTCATTCCAATGAATAGCCTCGTTGACATGATCAACAAGCACTTGGAATTTCTTCTCGCCCAAATTAGCCTTGCAAGCAGCAAACAATGCAAAAGCACTATAAGCCTGCTCAGCAGCCTTTCGAGTCTCTTTCACTCTACGTTTACTTTCCTTACGGTAAGCATTACGTTCGTCGTAAACAGACTCAAACTGTTCAATCAACGCCTCGATGTCAGACAATAACGAATCAAAGCCGGCAGAAACCAATTTCTCAGCATCCACCTTTTCTCTGATAGACGAAACGGTTACCTTGTATTTTGCCAAACGGTCAAAATAACCTTGGGAGTTAAATTTTCCCACTTGTCTCAACAAGTAACTAACCTCGTCGGCAACTGTCTTAAAATCCGACTCCTGCATATATACAGCAGTCTTGGCCAACTGTTTCAAAGTAGAATACTTTTTAGCCAGCAAACCAAAAATAGAATTAACATTTTTGGTACGACTTGTAGTATTCACGAGTTTAGTAGCATCGGCAAACTCTGAAACCGCATTCTTGAAATTAGCGAAAATATCCGCCATACTTTTATCAGAAGAAGACTCCGCTTCTCTCTGAACTAGCTGCATAAAAGTTAATGCCTTTCCGTTTGTAAAACGGGCTAGATTTCGTTTTAAATTATACATTCCCATAATCCTAAAAAAATTTAAAATTGTTAATAAATAATTTTATCTGTAAATGCAAATCAGTTTTTCAATTGATTTACATTACAAAGATACAAATAATATTTCATACATGCAAATTTTTCTTGAAAAATACTAAATTTTGGACTCCTTTTCGATAGTTTTTACTAAAAAATTATAACAAAAAACCGCAATACAGATATGTATAAGGCACTTTTTCCGACAAACGTTAAAAATTCTTAAATTATACTTTACTGCATCATATTTTTGTTCTTAAAACAGTATTTTTCAACAATTTGTATCATGATTTTTTTAATAAAACAGTCGATTTTCAAGATTTATATACACAAAAAAGAGAGGAAAAATTAGAAAATTTTGTAGGATTGTATGCCATACAATATAAAAAAATATCAATATTTTATAAGATTGTATACCATACAATCCTA
>JAFXZT010000166.1 GCA_017541145.1 Bacteroidales bacterium
ATCCTGACCTTTGAGGTGCGGGCACAGGAAAAACGAACAGAAGTCGATGAGCATTTCAGGATGGTTTTTGAACAGATACCAACCCGGCACCGTGCCGTGGCATTTGCCGAAATAGTGGAACTTTTTGATGCCCATCTTGACCTTTGATTTTGTTTGCTTCCATAATTGATGAATTTTTTTAGTTAAACTTGATGATGCAAAGATACGGCGACGGTGGCGCAAAACCGTTACCAAATTTTCTTGCAAAATGTGCAAATCCTATCGTTTTTCAAAATACTTTTATTAATTTTGCAATCGTTATGAGCAACAACATCAAAAAAATAAGTGTCAAGAAAGATTTTTCGCTTTTGCCGCCGAGCAAAGACAATGTGATAACGCCTGACTTTCTGTTTGTTACCGATTCAGATAAGGTGGGGAGAATGTTTGTGCAAACTTTTCAACCCTACCAACTTTCCGAAGGTCGTTTCATCAGAGTGATAGGCGGCAAGGCACGTCTGTTGGCAAATCTCAAAATGTACGACCTCTATTGTGGAACGGTGGTTTGTCTGCCGCCTGCCGCTATTATTGAGTATCAGAGCATTAGCGACTATTTTAAGATTCAAGCATTCAGTTATGACACAATGCCGCAACCGTTTGGATTTGACAAAGTTACGGTTTTGTGACTGAGAGAAACCGATTTTGTTCGCACCGGCGATTATATCAACTTGATGAAAAAAGTTTTGGGTAAGGACACATATTCAATCCGCACCCTCCAACTACTCCAAACCACACTATTCAACGACCTTCATCATATTCAAAACATTGAAATTCAAGACAAAACATCCGATTTGAAATCAACACATGCCGAAGATGTATTCAATCGTTTTATTGATTTGGTAAACGAATTTGGTTCGCAACACCGTCGCATAGATTTTTACGCCGATAAACTATTTCTATCGCCTAACCGTCTGAGCACCGTTATCAAAAATTACAGCGGTCAAACGGTGATGGATTGGATAAATCGTCAGACGATTTTGCAAGCCAAAATTCTTCTAAAACGTTCTGACCTAATGGTTTATGAAATAGCCAACCGCCTCCTTTTCCAAGAATCAACCGCCTTTGTACGTTTCTTTAAAACTCAAACCGGAATGACGCCAAAGGAGTATCAAGGTGCAAGGCGATAGAATCGCTGTGCACTTGTTTGGCTGTTCTAAGAGAACCAGAAGGAAAGTCTCCAAAAGGTATCTGCAAAATCTGTGGCGAGCATTTTGAAATAGAACAGATGGAAGCCGACCACATAAAGCCGTGGTGTCAGGGCGGTCACACCGTAAAAGAAAACTGCCAAATGTTCTGCAAAAAATGCAATCGCGAGAAGTCGGGAAAGTGATGTTACTTACTTTCCCCACTCCGTAATCTCGCACTCGTGCTTTTTTGTGTCCTTGTCGTAGTTGATGGCGACGAAAAGGAGGTTGCCTTTATAGTTGTCGAGGGCGTCGAAATATTGACGGTTTTGAATCTGTTGCAATGCCTTTCCGGTTGATTCGTTGATTTTCAACTCGATGATAATTGCCGGATGCTCAGGCGATTTCAGCAGCGGCAAAATGCGAGATTTGGTGATATTGATGGTAGAAAAAGTAATGGAAACCCCCAAAATAAAACACTAAAAAAATGTAGTTTCCATTTTAGAAATTTGTAGATTTGATTTTGGAAAAATAAAAGTTTCAGAATCTATTAAACCAAAATTTTTAGCAACGCTGTTCTGTTTTTTAATCTACGGACACGAAGTCCGCACCGACAAAAGAAAAACCCACTCGCAATTTTCATAAATTACATGTGGGTTTTTCTTTATTTCGCCGGAGCCCATTTACACCTTACCGGCGAGGTGATTGCACCTTCTTTTTTGAGTTCGGCAAAAGCTTTGTCTACTTCTTTGCGGTCAGCATTGAGAATTTTTGTAACCTCACCTGCCGAAACGGGTTTGCCCGCCTCACGCATCGCTTGTAATACTTTCTCTTTCATTGTGATTGTTAGCTAATATTAAAAATTAATAGTTTCTACCAATTCCATCATTTTGAAAAACTCGGCCTTAGCATCTTTGATATAATACATAACGCCGTTTTCGCCATTTTCGCCGAGAACAGGTTTCAAGACGGGCATATTATCAACCAAAGCTTTTTGTACTTCAGGGCGATTGTCTTCAACGAGCTTACACTCAATGCGGAGCGTCTGTCCCTTGAACGCGCAAATTTCAGCCTTGCTATTAGCCGCAATTTGACGTGTGGCATTGGTCTTACCAAAAGCCATTATGTAGATTTTGTCCTCAAAGTAGAGCATCGCTCCATAAGGACGTACACGAGGCTGATCGCCTTCTACTGTTGCCAAATAAAAAGTCTTGGCACTCTCAAGAAAATCGTAAACTTTTTTTGCTGACATTTTTGATGTTTATTTAGTTAATATTTACAACTGTTTTACGAGCCAATTCTGAATGCCGATGCACTCGATGAGTTCCAACTGTTCCTCGCTCCAATAGAGGTTTTCCTCCTCGTCGGCAAGGTAGCCTTTCATAATATCGTAGGTTGTGGGGTCGCTGGTGAGGGTTTCCACGCACTTGTAGAGCATCTCTACGCCCTCTTGCTGAATTTTAAGGTCTGCCTTGATGTACTCAACGGGGTTGAGGATGAGTTCGCGACTTTTAGCACCTTCAAACTTCAACTCACCGCCGAGGTCAAGAATGCGGGCTGTGAATTTTTCCACCCAAGACATCTCCTCGCTGAAATGATCGATGTATTTTTGACCGAGTATTTTAAAGCCTTTCGACTTAAAAATTAGTCCCTGCTGCTTGTGAACCAACGCACCTTCGGTAAGTCCTGTTACAAAAAATTGCAACGCTTCAATTGATTTTTTACTGTCCATATTTTTTGATGTTAATAAAGTTAATTTTGTGAATCCAAATATATGTCTAAATAATTTTTCGGGCATAGATTGCAACAAACATTTTTGTGACCGAAACAAAACAAAATCCGTTTTTTATTTTTACCTTTAACGGCGAAAATCGCTGTAATTATGAATCTACTTCCCAAATTTCTAAAAGATTATTGGAACATCGACAACGCTCCCGACAGCGGAATTATATTTGCAAATGTCAACTACGACAGGGCGTTGAATACCAATCAACTCAATGGTCGGCTGCCGTTTTATGCTTTTACGGTAATAGTTGAGGGTCAGGCTGTTATCACCTACAACGGCGAAAGGATAACGCTCAATCCGGGCGACATCTACACGTACACGCCGGGGTTTTCGATCACCGTTGAAAACGCCACCGACAACTATTCGGCTTGCAGTATTTTGGCGGAGGAAGATGCGATTTTTGATTCGCCCGTCATCCGAAACGTCATCAGGGCGGCGTATTTTCCGATTGTTGAGTTGCACGAACCTAAACTCTCGCTTTCCCCCGACAATGCGCGGAGGCTCTGCCGCCGGATGAAGGAGTTTGGCGACTATCAACACGGTGAACACATCTTTAAAACTGATATGTTGAGACTTTTGTATTCGGCGTTTTTGCTCGATTTGATTGACATTCAACAACGTAGCGTCAAACCGCGCCATTTGTCGGAGCGGGCGGAGGAGTTGTTTTTGGACTTTTTGCGACTTTTGCCAAAGAATTTTGTTGAGCACCGCAACATCGGTTTTTACGCCGGCAAACTCTGTGTAACAACGATTTTCCTTTCGCGAATTGTCCGTCAGACAACGGGTCGGACGGTTTTGGACTTCATAAACCAAATGCTTGCCGTTGAAGCGTTGTGGCTACTTCAACACACCAACAAAACCGTTGTCCAAATTGCAGAAAACCTGCATTTTGCCGACCACGCAAGTTTCAGCCGTTTTTTCAAACGTATGAAAGGCACAAGCCCGAAGGATTTTCGGAGAGCATGACGAAATTTTTCCTCGTTCCCCGTAATTAACATGATGAATTTTACGAATAAAAAAAGCCTTTACAAGGTTGTAAAAACGATGGTTCTCTGTGTTGTTGTTTACTGCGCTGAAAAAAATAATTGTAAGTTTTAGAGAATCTTTTTTGTGCAACTACAAACAATTTTGCATACATATTAAAATTGCACAATTTTTTTTGTGAATTTATTTCCAAGTTTTCAAAAAGAATTCTTATCTTTGCATATTATAAATTCCCGAAGTCCAAGGGCGGGTGGGATTTGTAATATTTTTTTTTATGATTACGGCGTTACTTACGCTTTGTGTTTTTGACATTCAAGAATCTGGCAGTTCTAAGACAGTCGAAAAACAAAGCAGCGGTGATGCCTACGGTTATGTATTATCACAAACCAAAGGGTTTGATGTGTACATATATACGTGGGCTTCGGCGTTGCTCGTTCTCGACTGTCGGGCAAGCCAGAGCCTTTGAATGTGGAACGAGTGAACGTAACCCACGTTTTTTTGTATATATATGTACGGAATCTTAAAATACATAGAAGACAATAACGAAGGTAACTATACGTGTTACAAAACGCGCAAGCTTTCATTAGACGAAAATATAAAAGACACGATTAGTGAAAACTCCGATTTAGATATCATACCTAACAAAAATCGAGGAATCATAGCAGAAGACGATCCATCTCATTGTAATACCGTGCAAATTTCTGAAAAAGATGTCAAAAATATCCGACGTCCATGGTTCAAATATTTTCTTGATGGTTCTAGACATGTTTATAAAGTGGATGACATTGCTATCGGCGACAAAATTTATCCTATTTTGGCGGGACAATTGATTGTAGGCTGCTGCAAGCGCGAAAATCGTGATACGTTTCAAAAAGAAAAAATTATTTCTAAGATAGTTATATCTCTACCAAAATTATTTTATACAAAAAGTGGCAAGCGTGAAGATTTTGCCCGTACTTACAGCTCCAAAATGAATCAATTTCTTAAAAAACAGAATAAATTTTGGAGCGAACATCCTGAAATTCAAGTTGACAAAATTGTATTTTATGACGTTGATGGTACAAAAATAGATGAAACTGACCCTAACAAATATCGAAACAGTGGAATTGCAAAAATTCAAAACGAAATGACAGATGAAGAGCAGCTTATGGTTAGGGAGCTTTGTCGTGAAAAAAAACTCAACGATGAAAATTGGCTAATCAAAGATGGCTCACTACAATACAACCCGAGATTTTCAAATATGGATTTAGCACAATTCAACTCTATGAGAAGCAATTACAGTCGAGTTGTAGGCATTTCCAAATCATTCAATCCCGATTTGCTGAGAAATTACCAAGGCGATAAAATGGCTCAGATAATTGCAAATCTTAAGCCTTTTGAACGTACAAAAGCGTACGAGTATGTTTCAGAGCATTCTCAAGGTCAAAAATTTGCAATATGGTATCTTCGGCTAAGAAAGGAAACGGGGTTCAGAGAAAATCATTTTTCTGATATTGTAAAATGTGAAATTGTAATAACGGATGAAAAAATCCATACCGATGATATTAATGATATAAGTGCGAACCTTATACAAGAAGCTTACCCAGTTTGTTACGGTAAGGATTCACGATGGGCAAACCATCTTTACCCTATTTATTTGACTGAGACGTTTTGCAAGTCAAAATATTTGAGCAATAATGTTTTTCTAAATCTATTTTAAAATTATGGAGAAAATTATAGGAAAAATATCAGCCACAGAAAAAAATCCATCAACTACAGATGAGTTTTATTTTTGGACAGATAAAAGCGAAATTCTTAGTCCCTTTGATATTGTCAAGGTGGGGCATTTCGATAATTCAGTAACATACGGTGTAATTGAAGAAATTAAACACGTAACTGATTCTCCAAGTCATTTTACCGGCTATATATCAAGTGATTTCGGTGATACCGCCGAAAATATTGGTAATATGAACCGGTTGGGAATCAATTATGTAAAGGCCAAGGTTGTTTCTAATACGAAAAATATTTATACACCTGTACTAAATGGCAAACAAGTACAGATATGTTCGCAAGCAGATATTCAGATGGCATTAGGTTTAACCGAAAAAGACGTTAAAAATCCGATTGTCTGTGGTTACTTGGAAATGTACAAAGGTGACGAGGCACAGAAAGTAAAAGTTACACTCAATGGCAATTTCTTGATTGGACCTGAGGGTGCGCATCTTAATGTCTCAGGTATTTCGGGATTGGCGGCAAAAACATCATATTCTATGTTTTTGCTCAACGCAATTCAACAAAAATTTGGCAATGACGTAGCGATGGTATTTTTCAACGTAAAAGGACGCGATTTGTTGGCAATTGACGAGCCTAATGAATTGCTTTCTGATAAGGATAAACAAATTTATAGAGAATTGGGATTAACTACGGAACCGTTCAAGAATGTAAAATATTATTATCCTTACAACAACGAAAACGAGATAAAAATTTCGACTAACGCAGACCCAAATGACGTTCAAAAACAACGCTCAGCGCAAAAAGCTTTTTCGTACAAATTTCCTTGTGAAAATTATATTGACAAACTTGATCTTCTCCTTGCTAACGAGGATGATACGACAGGTACAATGGAAAGTTGTGTTAATTTTATAGTCAACGAACAAGGAAATTTCAAAGGTGTTACAACCTGGGAAAAACTAATTGATACTGTTAAAATATATGCAAATGGTGGGGGACAGAAAAATGAAATATTGCCGTCTTCGTGGAAAAAATTTCTTAGAATTGTTAACAAAACAATCGATCGACAAGGAATTTTTCACGATGTAATGACCGACAATGTAAAAGATCTTTCAAAAGAAATCAACAATAATCTCAAAGGCGGCGATGTGATGGTTGTTGATATTACGATGCTCGACGACAACAATCAAAGTTTTGTTTTTGGCTGTGTTTCAAGGTCAATTTGGGAAATGAAGTTCAATACTGACAGAGACAACATTCCGAAAAAAGTGATACTTTTTGTTGACGAGCTAAACAAATACGCTTCTAATGATACATCCAATAATTCGCCAATTTTACACCAAATTTTGGACATCACGGAGCGCGGTCGCTCCCTGGGTATAATCTTGTTTTCAGTGGAACAATTCCGAAGTGCTATTCACGATCGTGTAAAAGGCAATTGCGCGACCTCTGCATATGGGCGCACCAATGCAATAGAAGTTTCAAAAGCGGATTATAGGTACATTCCGAAAGTGTATCAAAATATGATGACGAGACTTCCTGCCGGTGAGTATATAATTTCAAATCCGGCATTACGTTCACTCGTGAATGTAAAATTTCCCTACAACACATATAAACAATTTCCTAATGGATAAAAACTAATGGCACACAAGACTATAATAGGCAAAAATCTAATAGAAATGTTGATGTTCAACATCTATTCAGACAACAGAGTAATATTTAGGGAATATGTACAAAATGCATCAGATTCCATACATAACGCAATACATCAGGGAATAATATCCCCTGACGAGGCGCATATAACTATCAATATTGAAAAATATGCGTCTAAAATTACTATTGAAGATAACGGTACAGGTATTCCACGCGATAGTGTTGAAAAAGTATTGAAAGACATCGCCAATTCCAACAAAAATAGTCTCTCAAGCCAAGCGGGTTATTTCGGAATCGGCAGACTTTCAGGAGGCGGTTATTGCAAAAAAATGCAGTTCAAAACATCCTTCAAGGGAGAGAATTGTGCATCAACGTTGACTTTCGATGTTGAAAGCATTCGTGAAATAATCAATGATAAAAATGATAATAGGGAAGCCGCAGAAATCATAGATTTCTGTACCGAATGTTATAATACTCCCGAAGAGGCTGAGAAACATTATTTTATTGTTACATTGGAAGATATTTTACCAGACTATTCAGGCATTATTTTGGAGAAAAAAATAATCTCTGACTATCTAAAAGAAGTCGCTCCGGTTTCTTACGAAGTAAGTTTCAAAAATATTTTGAACAATGAAATTGAATGCGAAGAAAATGCCGAAATTAAACAATTCTATGATGGTATTAATACGATAAAACTATCTGTAAATGAAACAAATGACCTGAGGAAACCGTACTCTAAAAAAGTTCAAACTAAATCAGGTAAAGATCCTGTGGAAAGAATACGGTTCGTCAAATTTTCCGATTCTGAGTTCGGCGATTTGGCTTGGGGATGGGTTGCCATAACTCCATTTACTGAGTCAATAAATGTAACCGAAGAAAGTGCAGTAATAGGCATTAGGCTGAGACTTCATAATATATTGATAGGTAAAAAAGACTATTTTGATGGTACATCGTATTTCAAACAGATACGTAGTAACAATTATTTTATCGGTGAAATCCATGTAATTAATGATAAAATTAAACCGACACCTCAGCGCGATGACCTAGCTCCTTCGCCGCAGACCAAATGTCTAAACGAAAAAATACAGAATTTTTTCAGAAACGAGCTTGAAAAAATATATCAAGATGCTAATAAGCTGAAAACCACACTGAAAAAATTTTCTGATGGTATTCTAACTTTTGATGAGCTAAAATCTGAATATGGAAAAAAGAATAACAACCAATACAAAAATCTTTTGGGGTACAAATATCTTTTGGAGGTATACAATCCTAAATTTGAGGAAATCATTGAAGCAAATACGCCTAAATTCACAGAAATTGGGCAAGTTACAACTTCTTCCGAAACAGAGACTTCAAAAAGTACAGATTCAACTGATTCTATGGTGAAAGAACCACAGACTTCGGACAATGAAACTGCGGTAAATAAGGATGATACGGCAATAAGTGAAGATAATTTGATACAAGACAACTCTCAACCAAAAAGCGAAAATAAAGAAACGGAAAATAAAGAACAGCAGACTAATAATGAAAATACATCAGTTACCCAAGGCTCAAATGAAAATAATCCATTTGAGGATTTGGTAGATAAGATAGGACAAGATGAAATTGAAATAGTTAAAAGAATTTTTGATATCATGGACAAAAATTTCAGCGATAGGAAAAAACAGCCTATCTGCAAAACTACTGCAAAAATTAAAAACGTAATATTAAAAGAACTGAAGAAGAAAAAATAAAAATGTCTGAACGGATAGACAGTAAAAAGGTACTGCTAATAGAACCTGATTATAAAAATAAATTTCCACCAGTGGGATTGATGAAGATATCAACCTACTATAAAAAAAGAGGTTGGGAAGTTTGGTTTTATAAAGGCGATTTGAATCTTTTTGTAATTGAACGTATTGTTGACCGTCTCATTATAGATTTGAATAAAAATGACAATCAGGACGGAGTGGATTGGCATTTGTATAAAAGTAAACTTATTGAGTTTATAAAATACAGAAAAAAAGAAATTTTGAATAGATTACCTTTGTGTTCATCAGACAAGGAAATCATTTTGTTAGGTTATATTAACGATGCGAAAGAGTGTTTTTATAAAAAAACATGGGAAAAAGAATGGGATAGAGTTGGCGTTACTACCTTATTTACATTCTATTGGGATAAAACTATCGAGACAATTGATTTTGCAAAAAAATATCTCGTAAAAAATCCTAACGACTTGATGGTTGGTGGAGTTTTGGCATCTATACAGCCAAATGAACTTGCTACGAAAACCGGTTTAAAAATTCATCAGCACGGTCAACCGGGAGGAATCCACATCGGTATTTTGCAACCGGGGGATTTGGATGAAGGCGATACTCAACCCATTGACGAATTGGAACTTGATTATTCAATTTTGGACGAAATTGATTATAAGTATCCGATGTCAAATGCGTATTACCGATATACGACAAGGGGCTGTGTCAATAAATGTGCATTTTGTGCCGTTCCGACTTTGGAACCTATTTATCAAGAATACATACCATTAAAAGCACGAATTGAACGCATAAACACACTTTACGGCGAACAGAAAGATATGCTATTGATGGACAATAATGTTTTGGCTTCAAAAGACTATCCGCAAATTATTCAAGAAATTATAGATTGTGGATTTCAAAAGGGTGCAAAATTTGTTGCTCCTGATTATCTTGCAATTGCAATCAGAAATCTTGAAAATGAAATTAATGACCGCGCATATTCAAAAAAAGCGTGGACTCTAATGCGTGAGTTTTATGACAAACTAAAACATAGTGGTGACGTTTATGAAATATTTGAAAAGTATCAAATGTTTGAAGAGTATCCGCCATCAAAACAAAATATTTTAGACGCATATTATGAAATAAAAGAAGTTTACGAAAAACACCGTGTCAAAAGTAAAGGTGTTTTGCGTTTTGTGGATTTCAATCAAGGTATGGATGCGAGATTGTTTTCTCAAGAAAAAGCTGACCTTTTGGGCAAAATTGCCATTCGTCCTGTTCGTATCGCTTTTGATGATATTCGTTATGAAAAGAAATACGTTGCAGCAATCCGAATGTGTGCCAAGGCAGGAATTAAAGATTTTTCTAATTATTTGTTATACAATTTTAAAGACAAACCTGTTGATTTATACAAACGGATGAGAATAAATGTTGATTTGTGTGACGAACTATCTAATGAAACAGGTATGAATGTAAGTATTTATTCATTTCCGATGAAGTTTCACCCTATTCGCAAAACCGACGATATGGACGTGGATTATTCACATAACCGTGATTATATCGGTGTAAATTGGTGTAGGAAATTTATACGTGCGGTTCAGGCTGTTCTTAATAGTACAAAAGGTAAAATTGGCAAAGGAACGTCCTTTTTTAATGAAGCTTTTGGTAGTAATGAACAAGAATTTGAAGAACTTTTGTATATGCCTGAAATTATGATAATTTATCGTTTTTTGTTTAAATGGTTGAGTTCTGATGAGGCGAAACAAGCTGCGAATGAAACATTTGGCAACGATTATATTTGTGAATTTTCAACATCTTCATGGCGTGAATGTTTTTACGAATGTAAAAATACTCTGCCTACTGACCAATGGGAATGTTTGAAAGATAAAATCAAAACAAATGATTTTACGGATACTGAAGATTTTACAGATTCGTTAGAAAAAAAGCTTTTGTCATTTTATATAATGAATCGGAATGAAGTTGTAAACGAAAAATCTGAGTTATGGAAGATGAAACAAATTTATGATAAGCTCACCAGTGCAAAACCATCGCATTATGGTAAGAAAGAATAATCTAATATTGTTAATTCAAAGCATAAATGTCAGCAATATACGAAATCAATAATCCACAATAAGAATGGAATACTATCAAATTTTTCCTCGTTCCCCGCAATTAACATGATGAATTTTACGAATAAAAATAAAAACTTCTGAAAATTCTTTGTTGTTATCGCAATTATTACACAATAAAAAAAGACATCGCTTTCTTTTTTTTAAAAAACGATGTCTTTTTATTTTTGATAATAAACTGTTTTTAGTTTATACCTTTGGGATTTGGACCGTATTCGTTAGTGCCACGTTCACTGTCTGTGCATAAGAATACAAGAAAAATTATACTTCCTACCAATGGAATAAAAATAATTAGTATCCACCATGGACTTTTGCCAATGTCGTGCAATCGTCTTACTGTAAGTCCTAAACTTGGTAATAATAAGGCAAGTCCAATGATTCTAATAATAATACTTGCAATCGAAATAATTGCATCTGCTTTGGTTGCTAAAAAAAGTATTACTGCTATTAAGATTATGCCAAAGTTGATGATAATGTTGTACAACGTATACATCCAATATTGTTTGCGTCTTGCTCTGCCTTCAAAATCGATGTAGTGATTTTTGATAACATCAAGAAAATATTCGTTCATATTTTTTTTAATTAGTTAAATTAATAATTTTAAATCTCGCTGCAATGTTATTAATTTTATTTGAAATTCGCAAATGTTTTTTTCTAATAATTGTAATATTCATTTTTTTGCTGAAATCGGGGAGCGCATTTCTGAAAAAAATGTAGGAAAAGTGTATGCTTTGTAAGATTTTTGTTGTAATATTGGGTTGTCAAAAAATAGCTTTGCAAAAATGGATGATAAGTATTTAGAAAAACGGTTGAAACTAAAATCTGAAATCGATACTATTAACAACGAACTTGCAGGTCTGTCCGATGAACAAAAATCTGATTGGTCGGATAGAATCGATCAGATTGACAGATGTTTCAAACAGTTTGAAAGTGATAAACATTTCATAATAGCTACCGGGATGTTAAAAGCCGGAAAATCTACTCTCGTGGATTTGTTGGCGCGTACCAAAAAAGCAAGCCTTACAGGTTTTGGTGTTGATACTACTCTCAGACCCGCTCTTATTACGATGTCTGACAACGATAAAGGTAAAATTCTTGTTTATTACAAACCTAACGACGCGGATTGGAAAACGGCTATGCAATCTGTTATTGATGAATTGCGTGGTTTGAATCCTACGGTAAATAATACTCCTAACAAATTTGAACTCGATGAGGAACATCTTAAAAAAACTCTTTGCCGTATTCCGTCTGAATCTGACAACTGCTTAACTACTGAGCCGTTGCTCGTAATTGTGGAAGTTCCGAACAACAATAAAAGCGAATTTTTCAAAAACAATTGTGTTTTGCTCGATATGCCCGGTCTTGACAGCGGATTTAGCGAACAGAGTAAGGATGCGGAAAAATACAAAGCGTTTTTTGATGAATGTGATTTGTTACTTTTTGTACAGAGCAGTGTATCGCCAATCAATCAAAAAGCCGGAGAATATCTCAAATATATCGGTCTTACTCGCAACGAAAGCACTTACAGACATGTACAAAATGTCATGAATGCTAAATATTGGTTGAAATACGATGTTACAGACGAGGAACAGAAAAAACAAGCCGCCGAAGGTAAAGCTGAGTTTGCAAAAAAATTAGGAAAAAGCCCTGACTCTATTGATGCAAGTTATGTAAATCTCGGTATGGCTTACGATTCTATTTTGGAAGACATCAACAGAATATATGTTTCGGAAGGCGAAACTCCGGAGCAAAAACGTGATAAACTCTTGAAACAATCGCTTTTTACCGAACTTGAACAGAATTTTATCCAAGATTTGAAAAACAACGGTTCGTTCAGACGGATTGTACATTGTTTCGACAGATTGAAATCCGAAATAGAAAACACCGGTAACTTCTTGGAAAACAGAATAAAACAGTTGGAAAATTCTCTTGAGGAAGTCAGAACCAAAAAGAAAAACATCGAAATCAAGATTACATTAATAAAAGACAGTTATCAAAAATACAATTTCCCGAAAGAACAACTTACATTGAGTTATGATTTCAAAAACAAATTGAGGGAAAAACTGTATTCCGATTTTGAGAGTCTCAGAAAATCAGAACAATACGACAAAAAACTTGTGCCGGACGGTACCGATGAAAATGTTGAAAGAAATATTCAGTGCAAGGCTTCTGTTTTAACTGATTTTCTTAACGGATGTTCAAAACTCGCTCTTGATACAACTAAAAAGATGTTTGACAATGCTTATATTGATGACCTCGTTTTCATAGAAGACGACAAACACAAAACAGCGTTGCAAATTGCCGGGGATAGTATTGAAAAAGAATCAGAAAGATTGAAAAATTTTGAAATAAAACTTGATACCAATCTGATGTCGGAGAAATACAATAAAATCGGCGATTTGGATGATCATTTTGAATATCAACTTTATGAAGTCCCAAAATACGAAAAGACCAGAGTTTTGGGAATACTTTGGGAATCCAAAGGTATCAACTTCAATAAAAGGAAAATTTACGATGAAATTGTTGTTTGGTATTTACAACAAATCGATAAATTGATAAAAGAAAATAAAAACGCTGTTAATCGTGTTACAGATATTGTAAAAGGTGAGATAGAAAACAATCTCAAACATCAACTTGCTGAATGTGAAACCGAGAAAAACAATTACGTAGAAAAGATTTCAGTAATGGAATCCGACAAAGTTTTGTTTAAGGCGGCGTTGATAAAGATTCGAGATTTGGTTACCGCTGTAGAGCCGCGATTTATCACAGCTCAAAAATAAATTTCACATCTTTAGCAAGTGAGATTTTTTATTTGTAGAAAATTATTCGGTGCTAAACTAAAAAACTTAGACACGGTAAATCGTGTTTTTTACAAAAATTATAAAGAAATGAAACCAATAGTAAAACATCTGCTTTTGATATTATTGTTAATAGCATTATATTTCGCTACAGATTTTTTGGCGAAAGGCTTTATCCTCAATAATTTAACACCGTATCCTATTCTCGGTACAGCGTTTTGGTTGTTGTTGATTTATATTATATTTGAAATTTTGGTACGTCCTGTAATTCAATTTCGCAGATTGAAATCTAAACAACAAATTGATATTACAACACAGGCTCAAAAAATCAAAAAAGAATTAGAACCTTTCAAAAACAAGAATATCGAAGAAAGTTTACAATCCAAAATCTATCACGATTTGGATGACAACGGTTTGCAAACCTCTATTGCAAAAGGTTCTGAAGATTACAAAAACCGTGAAGAAAAACTTTTACCTATTGTTAATCAGTATTTTGATTTAATAAACGAGTCAAAAAACAAAGAAGCCAAAAAAATAATTCATACATACAGTTGGAGTGCGGCACTGTGCGTGGTATTCAGTCGTAACAGTTTCATTGACGGATTGTTGATGCTGATTGCACAAATGAAAATGACAGTAGAACTCTCAAAACTATACGGTTACAAGCCGTCGCCACTGTTTAATACATTGTGTTTTAGTTGGATAGCCACCAATTCAATACTTACGGGATTGTTCGCACAAGCCGGAGCCGATGCTGTTGGCGAAGTAATGGTAGAAGCATTAACCGACGGCGACCTTGTGGAAGGCAGTTTGGCAACTTCGGCATTATCAAAAACAAGTTCTATGGCTGTTGAGGCATTAACATCGGCTACTACGGTTTATCTTACAGGATACGTTGTATTGTACAAACTTCAGGGAAAACCCGAATTAGGTATAAAAGAATTGTTTAAAATCCGTCGCACCGGCAGATTGTCGTTATTGAAAGAAATACCGCAATCCGTCAACGCAAAATTATCCCCGAAATTGAAGGATTATTTTAGCAACATGAAAAATATATTCAGCAAAGCCGCAGAACCTACAGCAAATTAAGTTGTTGAATCAGTCATAAACCTGTTTTTACATCCCGTTATAATTATTTCATGTTTTCAATTTTCAGTTCTACTCTTCGGTTTCGGGCGCGACCTTGCTCTGTAGAGTTGTCTGCGGTCGGAAGATTGTAGCCTACTGCTTTTATTGTTATTTTATTTGGATCAACTCCTTGTTTTATAAGATAATCTGACACTGCTTTTGCCCGCTCGCGAGATAGTCGGATGTTGAAAGCGTATGAACCGTGGTTGTCGGTGTGTCCGATGAGGTTGACTTTTGCTCCTGTCTTTTTGAGTTCCCCGGCTATGGAATCCAAATATGTTTGGTTTTCAGGCGTGAGAGTTGCACTGTTGACGCTGAATGTTATTGATGTGTCATCTTTTTTGTTGACATCGGTTTTGATTGTTTCTTGCTGATTGTTTTTTGTAAGTGTTTGGTTAATTGTTGGTTCTGTAATTGTATCTTTGTTCGGTGTTGACATCTCTTTGTTGTCAGCGGTAATTTCCGACGGCGTTTCTTTTACGATGTTTGGTTTTGTAACATCTTCTTTGTTGTTGACAGACGGTTTGTTGTTAACAGTGGTATTGGGATTGTTGAGAGGTTTTTGTTTTTTGATTGTTTTGAGCGATATTCCGAATACAATCTGAAATTCCAAACCTTTAAACAGCCTTTTACCTTTTAGCGGTGCATGATTGTAGTCGATATAATGTCCGATATCGTTTACCTTACCATCTTTTTCTTTTTTACTGTAAGTATCAGTAATACCGTGGTCGTACATAATTTCCAATCCGAGGAAAAGTCTTTTTTTGTTTGATTCCCAATTGTACTTAGCACCTAATGCGCATCCTAACGCGAAATAGTTTTCAGCGATATTTGCTTTTGTGAGTTTTATTTCGGGAATATCGTCGTAAGAGGGGAGTATTGTACCGCCTAAAACTTTTCCAAATATCGGAGTTACATATAGATAAGGTTGCAATCTGTTGCGATGATACGGTGCAAAGTTCAAAATTAACGGTATTCTTACATCGAAGTATTTCGCATAGATGTTGTAACCGTGAAAATCTTCTTTAATGTCGTCATATTCAAAAACATATCTTGCACCGCGTCTTAGAAAAGATAATTGCGGTCTTATTGCCAATATTCCGTTGTCACCAAATTCCTTGTACGCGAATGCTGAAGCTATATAGTTGTTGTGATAATCGGGTGTTGCGTAACTAAATGACGGAGATACTTGAGTAAATTTCATGAAGTCAACTCTGTATCCTGCGCCCATGCCGAATGTAAATCGGTTGTGACAATCGATACCGCGTTTTTGTGCAAACAATTGAGTTGACAACGATGTTATAGTCAATAAAATAATTATGATGTGTTTCATTTTTTATTAATTTTTATTGTAATGATGATTCTGCATCTTTTGTTACTTTAAGAGTGTACAACAAAGCAGTTTCCGATTCTTTGCTTCTGCCGGAGATGTCGATACGTTTGTTATGATAAATGATAGTTAAATTGTAATCGGCATCGTGAGTTTTGTAATTGTAAGAATTGTTAACGACATAAACTTCGTAATTTCCTTCAGCGGGATTGTTCCAAAAGATGTTTTCTTGAGGATGTTCGGGGAAAACCTCGAAATTAGCATCGATATCGAGTTTACCTGTACCGCCGTTGCATTCGGTTTCGGGGTTGGCAAAATATATATAATCCTCGCATGGAGTAATAACCATGAGATCGAGGTCGTCGTTGGTATCCCATTGCAAATTGAATCTCAGGTCGCCGGATTCACCTTGAAGGTCTTCTATTTCAACGATTTGAGGTTCGGTTTCCGTTGGTTTCGGGTTGGGTAGTTTTTCCCCTTCTACAATAATAGTTTCGTCGCCGTCATTAAGACATGAAGTAATACAAGTTGTTAATAGTGTTGATGTTATCGCCAACAACAGAGATATTTTTTTAGTGTTCATCATGTTAGGATGTTTTTGTTTATGTAAGGCAAAAGTGTTTCAGCAAATATGATTTTTAATTCAACTTTCGCAAATGATTTTTTTTATTTATCACCGAATTAAACGAATTTTTTTACAAATAAACATCATAATCTACGATTTTGATGTTTTACGAATAAAAACGAATAATACTTCCGGAAATTAGTATTCGTTTCTTACGTTTAATTCGGTGACAAAAATGGATGTCCATTTATAATGTTATCATTTGTGAAAGTTTTGAAATTAATTTCTACAAATATAATGATTTTATTTTGAGAAAAATTCATAAGGATTTTATAATTTTTTTTGTTTAGGGCATAGGGGCTATAGTTGGATTTGTGTTATAATAATGAATATTTTAAAACCAATTTTTATTATAAAATGAACTACAAACTAATTATTTTTGCGGCAGTTATTACGATAACAGCATTTTTGGGTTGCGAAAGAACCGAAATTAAGCGAGCTGAAGACCGTTTTTTCTATCCGAGAGCACTAAAGGTTGAAACACTATTCGGTTATCACGATGCTGATGTCTCTCTGTCATTCAATCGAAATGTCTATTATTCTGCTGAAAGTTGGGGAGAGGATAATACCCGTTTTAAACAGTATGTTTATTATTTCAATGATTTCGGATACCGTTATGACAGATTAGTGGGGTGTTATGATGGCGAGGATGATTTAGGTCCGGAACATCCGTATACGGTAAGTGTTTGCGCTATCAAAGAAATTCATATTGTTTGCAATGATGATTATGATGAATCACATCCCAAAGGTTCTAATGCCGATGATTTGTTTTCAATAAGATTACAAACTTCGTATCCGTATATTAAAAATGGTTATGAAGGTGGTAATTATGACGGTAAGAACCCATTGGCGGAATAAAAATTTATAATAATTAAGAAAAAATTTATATAAAAAAGTTGTACAATTAACGGATTTTCAGTAATTTAAAGGTGTCAAAAATAAAAAAAACATTCAATCCTATGTACAACTTCAAGGCAAAAT
>JAFXZT010000167.1 GCA_017541145.1 Bacteroidales bacterium
ACTTGATTTTCGAATTTAGGACAGCTTATTCGGCAAAAGATTAACCCTTTGCAATTTATAATCAAAAAAAAGCCCTCCAGGTATGTGTAGAGGGCTTGGGAGCGTATTGTCAAATTTTTCTCGGACACTAATAAAAAAAAAATAATATTATGAGTCGTACTACTATTTGTTATTGTATTGATTTTATTATGGTTGTGATGTATTTTGGGTATTGTTATCAGGTGTTTTACCAGGATTATTCTTTGTAATTTCTTTGCGTATAATGCAAAGTGAGGACGCGTCATTTTTGATGGCGGTATTGTTTGTTGTATTACATTGTCTTATCGTTTATCATAAAATGGATGTAGTTACTAGTAATTTGTTTGCAGACTCTCATAGTTTTGTATATGGAGAATTTATTGGAACGGGTTCGGATATTAGAGGAAAATCCACATATTATTATTTAAATTTCCATTGTCAGCCTAAAAATATAGCAGTATCAGTAGATAAGTCAGAATACATGGATCCTTCACCTTATGGACATGTTATATTGATGCTTTCGCCTGATGTAAAAATTTTTAAAACAGAAGTTGCCGACTATGAAAAACGGAAATTTATGTATCCGGTAGAATATCGTAAAAGTTTTGAGTACGGCAATGACAGTTACGATTATTGCGTTGTTGAGCCGTATATTGCATTGAATAATTTTGGATTGCATCGTGTAACAAAAGTAATAGAAAATGCAGATACAGTTCTTTACTATCGCAATCATGATTCAAATATTGATTCAGTTTCGTATCGTCTTGTTGACAGCCTTCAAAACGCCGACAATCGTGCAAAAGTCAGATCTTCATGTGCATTCCTTTTCCAAGACGGTGTCTATACTCAAGAGCATGTTTTTACAGAAATACCGCAAGCTAAGGAGTATTATTTGAAATATTGTAAAGAGGTCGATATTGTAAAATAACTGATGTTAGAAAAAAAAGAAAACCGTCTTATTGGTATTATGCTTTTTTCTCGAGTTGCGTAGATGATTATGGCTGTAATATAGTTTATAAAGTACCAAATATAAATGGTTATTTAACATTTACAGATATTTGTAATACCCAACAAAGTATTCCATCCGGGTACAAAACGGTTGATACGTTCTTGGTATAAAAAAATATTAATCCAAAAGTAGGTAAAAAATATATTGTATGTTCTCCGGAAATCAATACTCCGGAAAATCGTGCAAAAATTTCTGATTATGGTTACCTCTTTGAAAATGAAATTTATAGCAAAGAAGAAGTAGAACGAGAATGTCCCGGAGTAAAAGAATATGTTGAAAAATATAAATCCAAAAATTGCAAGAGAAAGCTAATTTATTGGTTTTATCAGGTGATAAAAATTACTTGCGAAAGTTGAGTTTTAACTTATTTGTAATTGCTGTTACTGCTATTATTTTTTGTTATTGCCAAAAATTCAGTACTTTTGCGTTTAATACTTTAGAAAAATAGAAATAATTTATTGTAATGAATAAAAACGCAAAAATTACTTATCCGGGTAGCGAAAAAATTTATGTTTCCGGAGAGTTGTATCCCGAAATCAAAGTAGGAATGCGTAAAGTAACTCTTACTCCTACTGTAACTGTTGATGAAAATGGTGAGAAACATTTTGAAGAAAACAAGCCGGTTGTAATTTATGATACATCAGGACCTTTTGGCGATGACAAACAAGATATTGACCTCAAAAAAGGCTTGCCGAGACTTAGAGAAAAATGGATTTTGGATCGTGGCGGCGTAGAGCAGCTTCCTGAAGTATCTTCTGAATACGGTCGTATGCGTTTGGCTGATAAAAATCTTGATTCTTTGAGATTTGAACATATTAAACTCCCTTACAAAGCTAAAAAGGGTCAGCAAATTTCTCAGATGTATTATGCCAAACAAGGTATTATTACTCCCGAAATGGAATATGTTGCAATCCGTGAAAATATGAATTGCAAGGAGTTGGGTATTGATACTCAAATTACTCCCGAATTTGTGCGTAAGGAAATTGCCGAAGGTCGTGCCGTAATTCCTGCTAATATCAATCACCCGGAAGCCGAACCTATGATTATCGGTACTAATTTTCTTGTGAAAATTAATACAAATATCGGTAATTCTGCTACTACATCTTCTATTGAAGAAGAAGTTGAAAAAGCTGTTTGGTCTTGCAAATGGGGCGGCGATACTCTTATGGATCTTTCTACGGGTGCTAATATTCACGAAACCCGCGAATGGATTATCCGAAATTGTCCGGTTCCGATTGGTACAGTTCCTATTTATCAGGCACTTGAGAAAACCAATGGCGATGCCGACGCTCTCAATTGGGATATTTACAAAGATACTCTTATCGAACAATGTGAACAAGGTGTTGACTATTTTACAATTCATGCCGGTATTCGTTTGAAAAATGTTCATCTTGCTGATAATCGTGTTTGCGGTATTGTGTCTCGTGGCGGAAGTATCATGAGCAAATGGTGTTTGGTTCACAATCAGGAAAGTTTCTTGTATGAACATTTTGACGAAATTTGCGATATCTTGGCAAGTTACGATGTGGCTGTTTCGCTTGGAGACGGTTTGCGTCCGGGTTGTACTGCTGATGCTTGCGATGCAGCTCAGTATGCCGAACTCGATACAATGGGCGAACTTGTAGAACATGCTTGGAAGAAAAATGTACAAGCTTTCATCGAAGGTCCGGGGCATGTGCCAATGCACAAAATCAAAGAAAATATGGAACGCGAAATTGTTAAATGTCACAACGCACCGTTCTATACTCTCGGACCTTTGGTAACAGATATTGCACCGGGTTACGATCATATTACTTCGGCTATCGGTGCTGCTCAAATCGGTTGGTTTGGTACAGCTATGCTTTGTTATGTTACACCAAAAGAGCATCTTGCATTGCCTAACAAAGACGATGTTAGAGCCGGAGTTGTTACATATAAACTTGCTGCTCATGCTGCTGACTTGGCAAAAGGTCATCCGGGAGCTGCTATTCGTGATAATGCTTTGAGCAAAGCACGTTATGATTTCAGATGGAAAGACCAATTTAATTTGAGTCTCGATCCTGAAAAAGCATTAGAATATTTCAAGTCTGCCGGACATACCGACGGAGAATATTGTACGATGTGCGGACCTAATTTCTGTGCCGCAAAATTGTCTCACGATCTTAAAAAATGTAAGTAAATTGAAGTTCCTCACGATTTTCACAATATTGATTTTCGTTTTTTGCAACGAAGTAAGTTGTCACAAAAGTTATTATGTGTATAACCTTGCTACAGATATGATATACGAAACCGACGTGGTATTTTCTGCCGGTTATCGTAGCGATATTTCTCTCGAAGAAATGCAGTATTACGATCCGGCGCGTCTGGAAGTAGCCGAAATCCGTAGCAACAATCCGAGATTTTCGTGGATGATTTATTCTACAAAAAATGAAACTTACCAAGTGAGTTACAGAATACTTGTAGCAACAAGTCTAAACAAACTCGAAGAAGGCAAGGCTGATATGTGGGATTCCAAAGTTGTAAAAGATTCGTCGTCGTTGGCGGTTTATTACAATGGAGCTACACTCAAGCCTTCCACTATATACTATTGGAAAGTGAAAATCGTAGACAATTTCAGTCGAAAATATGATTATTCAGAGCCAAAAGCTTTTATAACTTCCTCGGAACTCGATGATTATACATCGATGCTCCCGTTGGAAAAAAATGATGAAGCACCTGTCGAAATCAAAAGAAAAGGTCAGTCCGTACTCGCTGATTTCGGCAGAGATGCTTTTTCTCAAGTAAAATTAAGATTGAATTCTTTTACCGGAGTTGATGATTCTGTTACGGTTCATCTCGGCGAATGTGCATGGAACGACCAAGTAGACAGATATCCGGGATATTCTTTGAGATATACATATTACGGTTTTTCGTTGAAAAAGGGTTACAACCGTTACAAAATAAAATTTGTACCGGATTCCAGAAATACCGATCCGAATCAAAACGAGATGGGAGTTTCGCCGGTATTAATGCCCGAAAAAACAGGTGAAGTTTATCCGTTCAGATATTGTGAATTAGAAGGTTACAACGGCGTTGTGGCTTACAACAATATTGTAAGAACTGTTGTAAACTATCCTTTTGACGAGAATCTTTCGTATTTCAAAAGTTCAGATACAATACTCAATCAGATTTACGACCTTTGTAAATGGACAATGCGTGCTACTTCGTTTTGCGGCATGTTTGTAGACGGCGACCGCGAGCGTATTCCTTACGAGGCGGATGTGCTTATCAATCAGTTGTCTTATTTCGCGGTCAACAATCAGTATTCAATTTCCCGCAACAGTGTTGAACGTTTGATTTACAATCCTACATGGCCTACAGAATGGATACTTCAAACGCTTATAATTGCTTACAACGATTATTTGTATTCGGGTGACAATTCGCTTTTGAATAAATATTACACCGATTTGAAAAGCAAGACACTCAACATGTTGCGCAACGAAGACGATTATTTTATACATACAGGCGATACAATCAACGATGTTGACATCTTTAAGCAAGTACATTTCAAAGGCAAATGTATTCGTGATATTGTGGATTGGCCTCGCGGTTTCGATGATGATGAATATGAGTTTACAAGTTGTAACACCGTTGTAAATGAATATTACTATTATGCATTGAAAATGATGTCAAAAATTGCCGACGCAGTTTCAAACAAATACGATTCAAAATATTATAACAAACTTGCGTTACAAACCAAAAACGCAATCAATCAATATCTTGTAGACGACAATGGATTATACAAAGACGGTTTGCAATCCGATCATAACTCTTTGCATGCCAATATGTTTGCAATGGCATTTGGAATTGTAGAAGAAAAGAATTTTGTAAAAGTTGCTGATTTTGTTGCCGAAAAAGGTATGATATGCAGTGTTTACGGTTCGCAATTTTTGCTTGATGCTGTTTACAATTCAGGCGATGATTTTTATGGATTGCAATTGTTGACAGATACCACCATGCGTTCTTGGTACAACATGATAAGACTTGGTTCTACCATGACAACCGAAAGTTGGGATCTCTCATTGAAAGACAATCAGGATTGGAGTCATCCTTGGGGAGCTGCTGCATTGAATATCATATCGCGCAAACTTATGGGAATAGAACCGATTGTACCCGGTTTTCGTCGTGTGAGCATTCGTCCGCAGTTAGCAAGTCTCGAAAATGCCTCTATCAAAGTTCCTACTCCGCTTGGATGTATTACGATGTCGGTGGAGAACATCCGTGGAAAATCTTTTAACATGACCATAGAAATTCCGCCAAACATGACTGCTGAAGTATTTCTGCCCGGCAAAAATGTTCCGAAAATTGTTGGCTCAGGCAGATGGCATTTTAGCAATTAAATTATGTTAACAGTAAAATAAAAACAGCATTCTTGATGTTTTTATAGCATAATTAAGTTTTTAGATAAGAATGAAAAGAGTTTTTACAGCATTATTGCTTTTATTGATATATATAAATGTGTCGGCGCAAGGCAGCAAACGTGTTAAAAATTTACCAAACTACGATCAACGTTTGTGGCATTTCGGTTTTACAGTCGGATGCAATCAAATGGGATTTCGTATCGACCGTTGCGACGATTTTTTTGACCGTTCGGATATTTGGGGTATTGAGGCTACAAAATTTACAGGTTTTCATCTCGGTCCGATTTCCAATCTTAGACTCAACAGATATTTGGATTTGAGAATGATGTTCAACCTTTCTTTCAATCAGCGTGACCTTACATATTATTACAAAGAGGCTGACCAAACCAAAATGCTGAATCACAACATGTCAATACATAGTACGATGTTGGAATTTCCGGTATGTATAAAATATAAGGCAGAACGTTGGGTGAATTTTGCACCGTACGTAATCGCCGGATTCAATTACAAATATGATATCGGAGCAAAAAAAGAACCTAAAGCAGAGGAACTTCCGAAAATAAAACTTCAAAGTCATGACCCTTCGGTAGAGTGGGGCGGCGGTTTTGACATCTACATGCAGTATTTCAAACTTTCGGTGGAACTAAAATACAGTATGGGTTTCAATAATATTTTGAAATACGACGATTCGATGTATACAAATAGTATCAACAAGCTCACTTCTAATGCGTTGATTCTTTCGTTACATTTTGAATAGTTTAGTCAGATTCTTTTTGTTTAACCTTTTGTTTTTGTAGAGCCGCAATGTTTGCGGCTCGAATCTATAAAAATGTCGTCTTGTCTCGTTACAATTTTTTATAAATTTCTGTAATTTTATTCCTCGCTCAACTGTTTACTCATTCTACGGTAAACAGAGAAAATTTTCGCCCTTGATACAAATCCGAGATATTTGTTGTTTTCGTCCAAAACCGCGATATTGAATTTGTCCGAATTGGTAAATTTAGTAGCAACCGAATCCATACTTTCGTCAATTCTTACAGTATAATCCGGTCTGAATACCAAATCTTTTACAAAAACCTTGTCGTAAAGTTCGGGTTTAAACATCATAGACCTTATATTGTCGAGTTTGATAATACCGTAAAACTGATTGCTGTCGCGGTCTACCACGGCAAAAATATTTCTTGTAGTAGTTTCTACAGCATGAACCATTACACGCAACGAATCTTCCGGAAAAACAATTGCAAAATTCTTTTCAATCAACTTGTCGAGTTTCATCAGGTTCAACACTTTTTTGTCGTTGTGATGAGTCATAAGCTCGTTTCGCTCAGCAAGTTGGAATGTGTAAATGGAATTCCTCATAAAACGTTTTGTAATGATATACGATAGCACCGAAACCATCAAAAGTGGTACAAATAATTTGTATCCGCCCGTGATTTCCGCGATGAGGAACACAGCCGTAAGCGGAGCATGAAGCACGCCGCCGATAGTTCCAGCCATTCCTACAAGTGCCATGTTTTGAGGTTCAACGCTGAATCCCATCAAATTGAGCACCATGGCGGTTAACAATCCGGTATTTGCGCCAACAAACAATGCCGGCATGAAAATACCTCCTACGCCGCCTGCCGCAAAGGTCAACGATGTTGCAATCGGTTTCAACAACAATACTATCCACATCAGAAACGCCACACACCATGAATTTTTCTTTAGTGTAACATACCAATCGTTGTAAAACAAAAATTGAAAATCACCGTTGATACAATCATTTATACAATCAGAACCTTCGCCGAACAACGCCGGAAACAAGAATATTAGCAATGCCAAACCGCAACTTCCAAGTCCGAATTTTAGCCATCTTGACTTTATTTTTTTGAACAGTCCGCTTGTATAGATATAACTCTTTGTAAAATAAATCGATGATATTGCGCACACAACACCGAGCAACGAATAAATGCCGATATCATTTGCCTCAAAATGTGTTGACACTCTGAAGAAGAACAGTGGATTTGGTCCTGTAAGTAAATACGAAACCAAAACGCCTGTTACTGAGGATACCAACAAAGGTGCAAGAGATGCCATCGTAAGTTCCAACATGAAAACTTCCAACACAAATACAGTTCCCGTAATTGGTGCTTTGAACATCGCCGATAGTGCCGCAGCTGTTGCACAACCCAAAATCAGCAATCGTTGTTTGAAGTTAAGGTGCAACAAACGACCTAAGTTGCTGCCGATAGCTGCTCCTGTTACCACGGTAGGTCCTTCCAATCCGGCACTTCCGCCAAATCCGACTGTAATTGCTGAACCGATTACCGATGAATACATGTTATGTGCCTTAATTACAGCACCTTCTCTCGATATTGAGTACAATACACGAGGTATACCGCCGGAGATATTGTGCTTGAGTATATAGTTAACAAAAATCATTGTAACAAGTATACCGGCAATAGGCGCACAAAAATAGAGAATACTTATCTCATTATTCAAAAGATAATTGAGTCCGTGACTTATAGAATGAGTGAGTGTTTTCAGACAATAAGCGATTAATGCGGCAATTACGCCGGCAATTACACTTAATAATATCATGTATTGTTGGGTACTGATATTGCGAATTCTCCACTCGTAAAATTTACTAATTAACCTACGGCAACGGAATTTGCCTTTTGCGACTTTCATTTGTTTTATCTTAATAATATCTTTCCCAACTACAAATTAAAACTATTAAGCCGTAAATCGTATTAAGTGAAAATTAAGTTTTTAGAAGAAAGTAAAAAAATATATGGAATAGTATTTATGATGGTGAAAATGTGATATTTTTGTTTTTTATATTTAATTTATAAAACAGAAAAAGTCTTTTTTCAAAAACAAATCCATATCTTTGCACTATAAAACATTTAGAAAATGGAACTTGAACTTCGTTACGTAAACAAAATTAAAGAAGCCAAAATAAAATTAAATGGCTTAACCGTTATAGCCGGAGCAAATAGTTCTGGAAAAAGTACTGTAGGCCGAACATTGTTTACGGTTATTAAGGCAATTGCAAATACAAAAAGTCTCGATAATAACATGAATAAAATGTTATGGAGAAAACATATTGACTCGTTTTATAGTAGATTAAGAGGCCTGAAAATAAATAATAAGAATCAAATTTTTGATGAAATTCCTAATTCTACATATTATTTTACAAACGTATTTGAAAATACTGTTGATAAAGAAAAATTCATTGAAAATTTAAAAAAAATAATTGCTGAACAAAAGTCTATTACACCAAGACAAAAAAAATTATTAGAAGAAGATTTGAATAATTTGCAGATTCATATCGAGAATCGTAATACGGCTGCAAGTTTGAAAACTGAGTTGCAATTTTTGATAGAATCAGAATTTTTAAATAGTTTCGGTTCTTCAAGACCACATGTTGAAAAAGCATTAGTTGAATTAAAATCAGAAGAACAGTTTGAAGTAAAATTTTCTGCAAAAGATAGTTTTGTAGAGGATGATTTAAAGTGTTCTGCAAAAGATACTTTTTCTTTTATTGACGATGCTACATACGTTGAATCACCTTTGTATATACATCTGTCAGATGTGATTATCAGTTCACAAACATGGCGTGAAACAGAAGGACGCCATTCTCTGTTAGATAGACCGATGGTTCCATCGCATATCAAAGATATGATTGAAAAAATTGTATGGGCGGCTCGTTACACTGACCGTAAAGTATCAAGTTCTTCTATGAATATGAATGACATCACAGGTGGACAACTTACTTTTGACCCTACAACAAATCAACTTATATACAAAGAAGGAGACTACACATTCAAGACTATTAATGTTGCATCAGGTATTAAAACGCTGAGTATCATTCAATTATTGGAAGATGCAAAAATAATTGGTCCAAATAGTATTTTGATTTGGGATGAACCTGAAAATCATCTTCATCCAGAATGGCAGATTGTATTTGCCGAAAAATTGGTTGAATTAGCAAAAAATGGTGTTCCGATTTTGATAACTACACATAGTCCGTATTTTTTACAGGCCATACGGACATATTCTGCACGCGATGAAATGGAAGATTTCGTCAATTTTTATACTCCCGTGGAAGGCGATGATCATCTTGAAACTATCGTAGATGTTTCAGACGATCTTACTTCGGTTTTTGCAACGTTGGCAGAACCGATGAATAAAATTATGGACATTAACGGATAAGGTTATGGATGCAGCAACTCTATATTCACAAATAAAAGTGTTTGCAAATTTAGATGAAACTACGATTTGCCATTTACATAAATCAAAACCAAAAGTATCTTGTATAAATGATACCAAAATCGGATGCGAAAATCCATCTAAAACTAATGTATTGGATTTTGATGCCGTAAAGGTGTTGTATTGTATTCAGAATAAAATTGCACCACAACTAGACTCGGTAGATGCAATAACACATAATCAACAAATAATATTGTTTGTAGAAATAAAAAGCAATAAAAACTTTTTGCAACATCAGTTGAAAAATACAGATACTACCGATATAGTAAACAAGAAGATAGACCGTCAAGTAACAAAGTATAATCTAAAAGATAAAATTAACGATAGTATCGAAATTTGTAAAGGGATTGCCAAAGATAACAACTTGTTTGATAAAATTGAGTATATCTATGTACTTGTTACAGATATAAATACTTTAACAAATCCCATGCAGAGATTCCAGGCACAACTGAATGTAGCAGCATATAAATCGATAAATATCAATCATTTGTTAGTAATTAACAAAAAAAATAAGCGATAATCTGAAATCGTCAGGGCATCGTAATAGATTCATTTATTGCAAAGAGTTTGATAAATTTATAGCGCAATTATAGTATGATTGCGCCGTAATCCTTTTCTACCACTTGCGGACAAGGTTCTTGTTTTCCCTTTCAATATTAAAAGATAATTAAATTTTAGAATATGATTAGAATATTCAAATTAAATGTATAAATTTGCATCCAACATAATATAAATTCAGCTTAACTAAAATGGATAACGAAATTTTTGACCTTATCGACAAGGAATATTCCCGTCAGAAAAACGGAATCGAACTCATTGCTTCCGAAAACTTCGTAAGCGCAGACGTAATGCGTGCTATGGGCTCTGTTTTAACTAATAAATATGCAGAAGGACTTCCCGGTAAAAGATTTTACGGCGGTTGTGGTGTAGTTGACCAAGTGGAAAATATCGCTATTGAAAGACTTAAAAAACTTTACAACGCAGAATGGGTAAATGTTCAGCCACACTCCGGCGCTCAAGCTAATATGGCGGTTTTGTCTGTTGTACTAAAACCCGGTGATACTTTTATGGGGCTTGACCTCGATCACGGCGGACATCTCTCTCACGGTTCTCCTGTAAACTCTTCCGGAATTCTTTACAATCATGTTTCTTACACTGTTAATAAAGATACAGGTCTTATTGATTACGACCAGATGGAAAAAGTAGCTCTCGAAACCAAACCTAAACTTATTATTGGTGGTGCTTCTGCTTATTCAAGAGATTGGGATTACGAACGTATGCGTGCTATTGCCGACAAAGTTGGAGCGTTGATGATGATTGATATGGCTCACCCTGCCGGTCTTATTGCTGCCGGTTTGCTCAAAAATCCGTTGAAATATGCTCACATCGTTACTTCTACAACTCACAAAACTTTGCGCGGACCTCGTGGCGGTATTATCCTTTTAGGTAAAGATTTTGAAAATCCTTGGGGTATCAAAACCACCAAAGGCGTTGTTCGTACTATGGGATCGTTGCTTGATTCTTCTGTATTCCCCGGAATTCAGGGCGGACCTTTGGAGCATGTAATTGCTGCTAAGGCTGTTGCTTTCGGTGAAGCTCTTACTCCTGAGTTCAAAGTATATCAAACTCAAGTTAAGAAAAACGCAGCATTGATGGCTCAGGAACTTATGAACAGAGGTTACAAAATACTCTCAAACGGTACTGACAATCATTCGATGTTGGTAGATCTCCGTCAAAATTTCCCGGATATCACAGGTAAAGAAGTTCAGATTGCATTAGAAAAAGCTGACATCACTGCTAACAAAAATATGGTACCATTTGATACACGTTCTGCTTTCCAGACTTCGGGTATACGTCTTGGTACTCCGGCTATTACAACACGTGGCGTAAAAGAAAACGAAATTGTTAAGATCGTAGATTTTATCGACACTGTTATTAAAAACATCAACAATGAGGATGTAATAGCAAAAGTAAAAGGTCAAGTAAACGAAATGATGTCTGCTTTCCCTTTAGCTCGATAATCTTAAAATGTAATTTAAAATAATAATTTTTGCCCTCAGTGATTTTTTTTGCTGAGGGTTTTTTGTTGATTGTAAGATTTGTTGTTAAAAATCTGTCAGCGGATAAAGTCTTGCTTTATAAGTATTCATCCGTTGTTTTAAATTCGGCGTTTGCGAAAAATCTAATGGCGCATTATCAAAATGCAAAACAATATAATATGGCGAATGTTCAGGAGAGAAACCGTATTTTTCGAGGTTTTCTTTTGTCCAAATCTGAAACGTGCCTACTTTTTTCAATTTGAACATCTGACAGTTGTCGCCGTTTGTGTGGAGCAAAACATATTTCATCCGTTCAAAACCGGGTGTTACTTGCAACGAACCTTTTGAATCTCCTGCGCGAAGATAGCAAATCCCTTTCTCTATCATCAACTCGCGCAATTCTTTGCGAGCGTGATTAACGAGAACGGTTGCACTGTTCTCAGTTTTGCGAATATTGTCTAAAAGTTTTTG
>JAFXZT010000168.1 GCA_017541145.1 Bacteroidales bacterium
AGACCCGTTGCAAAGGAGTTTCACCGACAAATCGCCGATGAATGACAATTATTATTTTCTGTCGGTTTACAATCAAAACGACGAAAAAATAAATCCGTTTCCGTATTACGCGCAGTTGGTTGACAGCATACCGCCCGTAAAACCTTCAAAACCAAACGGTTATTGCGATAGTCTCGGCGTTGTGGCTCTTTGTTGGAATCCGCATCCCGACAAAGATGTAAAAGGTTACAGACTTTTTCGCTCGAATTCTCCAGACAAAAATTTTATGATGTGCGCCCCGAAAATGATTTCGGACACTTTTTATGTCGATACAATCAATCTGAACACGCTGTCAAAATCGGTTTACTACAAACTAAATGCCGTAGACAGCCGCGACAACCAGTCAGAACTGTCGGAAGCTGCTGAAATTCAGAGATTTGATATAGTTCCGCCGGTTGCGCCGCAGTTTGAAAGTATCCAAAGTCAGAAAAACAAAATTTTGTTAACCTTGATACCCTCGCCGTCAAAAGACGTGGAAAAGTATTTGATATTCAGAAAATTAGCATCTGACAAAGATTTTGACACGACGGCAGTTTTGTCGGTTGGTCAGCTGACATTTTTGGATGCAAATGCTGACGATGGCGAAACGTATTATTATGGTATTCAGGCGGTTGACAACAGCGGCAACAAATCTGAAATCGTTAAAAAATCGTTTTCAACGCCGCCAACCAAAACCGCGGAAATCCGTTTGAAAAAGAAAGTTTACGAAAATAATATCACGCTCAACTGGACAACAGAAAGCCGCAAACAGCCGGATTATGTGATTGTGTATAAGAAAGTTAACGATAAACCACTGAAAACCTATTCGCAGATTTCAGGCGGTAACACGTTCACGGACAAAGGCTTGCAAATCGGTGATTTTTACACGTATTGTGTAAGAATGGTTTACGCCGACGGCAGCGAATCCGCCTTGAGCAACGAAATAAAAGTGGAATTGTAAACGACTAAAAAACACGGAGTTATGATTTAACTACGAAAAATACTATGGTTTAACCACGGAAAACACAGAAAACACGGAATCTTTGTTTTTTTTATCAACGAATTAAACAAATAAAACGAAACTATTTTATTTAACTAATTAATTAAAAAACAACAAGTTATTTTTTAATTATACGAATTTATCGAATACGCTTCAGCATATTTTTGTATTCGTTTCATTTGTCGCTGCTTGCGGCATTTGTTGAATATAATTTTAAGTAAGTCGAATTTGTTTTATTCGGTTAATTCGGTGATGAAATAGATCTTTCCGTGATTTTCGTGATTGAAAAAACGTTGAGTGATAAATTAACCACGGAAACCACAGAAAACACGGAATCTTTGTAAAAACGTAAAGATTTCCGTTTTTTTCTCAAAAAATTCGTAAGAATATTTTTTGTTAATCCGTTTTTTCGTTCTTTCTGTTGTAAAAACGTAAAAAATTTCGTGGTTTTCGTGATTTCCGTAGTTGAGAAATATACGCTCGTTTAGCCCGTGGGTTTGCAACCACATCTAAAATACATCGCCCCGATGGGGCTTTGAAAAAAGCTGTAATCCAAGTAAAATTCTTGGGCAAACGACGCAAATTTAATATCATGGACGCCGCAGCCGCCGCAGTTTTGCAGGGCGCAGGACCTAATCCGTTCTATTTCACTGGTTTAGTCGGTTGTAAATACAGCGTTTTGGGCGGATTGTTCAAAGGTAAATGTTCACTTAAATTTGAAATCGGAGAACCCTGCACCCCTGTTGAAGGAGGTAAAGAACTTTTGGATCAAAGCATAATTGCATCGATGACACCGGCTGACGGCAGCGACACCGTAAACGTGTTTGTTTCGCCGCAAGTGCTGCTAAATATTGATTGCAAAAATCAAATGCCGATAGAAATCGACGGAGTTAAAAACACTTATAAAGTTTTTGTAGATTCACTAAAACTTGTTAATTTTGCCACCAAACAAGAGGTGAAAGGCTCGATGGATATCAGCAGCGACGGATTGATAGTTTCGTTTAATCCCGACGAGGCGTTGGAGAGCACAACAAAATTTGTACTTATGGCGCAAGTATCATTCCGTCAGAGAGTTGGCAACGATTGGATAGTGGCAAAAGATTCAGAAGGAACGGAATATGTGGAGCGGATGGAAACAAAATTCACTTCCGGAAAACGTCCCGACCATATTTTGCCTCAACACTTGATTTGTTCGTATCCGCTTGACAAGATGTATAATTTTTATCCGAAAGAGACAAATACTGGCTACATCTGTTTGAGTGAAAATTACAGTTATCTGTTTGACAAAGTTCCGGAAGGTTACGAGCAGAAATTAAGATTTTCAACTCTTGACGGTAAGTCTCAAACCTCAGATTTTGAGCACTTTAAGAGTAAGGAAGTAACAAACGAAAAATACGAACTTTCGTTTGACCTATCAAAATTTGCATTTGACAATCAGAACATCTATAAACTCGAAATAGTAAATATTCCAAAAAGAATTGCGGTTCAAAACGAGAATGTAACAACGGGTTACACAGTAGTGAACGGCGATTCGATAAGGCAAATTGCGGCAGAAGGCGATTTCAACCAGTTGGAAACCAAACAGATATGTGAGCTCAACTTCCGAGTAAGCAAATACAATACGTTGAAAGAGAAACTTGCGGTTGTTAAGCTGTCGGGTACTGCTGTGGTTTACGGTGAAAGTGCGACATTGAAAAATATGGAAGTCAATTTGATAACTGATGATTACTTCGACGGATTTGAATGTCAGACATATTACAACGATACAAGTTTGCTTAGAATGGAAGCAAATCTCAATCAAACTGATTGGTACAGAAAATCGATTTACAGTAAGATGTACGCGGCATACTCCAAAAAAGCCATCGGAAACGAGCGTGTACATTCGACACCTCCGGCGGATGCTTTGGATATTTTCAATCCGGATTATTGCAATCACTGGAATTTGAAAGATTCAGAAATACAAGCAAATTTTGCATCGGGATTGAATCAAACGGGTAATTACGGTTATTATGTCGTATTTTATTGTCACGATGATATCATGAAATTACGTGAAAAAATAGCGGAGAAGCGTGATAAGCATTTGACATTAAATGGTTTAGAAACCGAAATCTTGAATTATTCTACCCCACCGCAATACGAAAAAGGTAAATATCCTTATACCTTGAGTTATCATTTGCCGGGAAAGGAATAATTACATCAAGTTTTACAGAATATTTTATTGTTAAATAATTAAAATACATTTACAAAGATGAAAAATCTAAAACTTTTTTTGGTTGCCTTAGCTGCAACAACATTGGTAATTTCGTCTTGCAAAAAAGAAGACGAAAACAACGAACCAACAACAAATCCGTATAGTCAAAATAAGGAAAAAATTATTGTTTCTGCTCCGGAAGTTGTTTTTCCTAAACAATATCAGTATGTAGGTGTAGTGGACAAAATAAATTTCAAATGGGAAAAACCGTCTGTAAAGAAAATTTTGTATGCATACGACGATGCTGCAAAATCATACAAGGAAACAGAACAAAATTTTGATTATACTCTTAAATATGAACTTTGTTATTCGACAGACGGCAAAAATTTTGAAACTTCGGATAAATTGACAGAACCTGAATTTTCAAAAAATGTAACACTTGAAAAGGGACAAACATATTATTACAAAATCAATACATACATTTCGTACGGAAATACCAAAGATTCATTGATTCAGAAATACGATTGTAAATACAAAGATGATGTTGAAATACCGTTTTATTCAACATATGAATATAAACATCATATAGGTTATTTTAATGAATATTTTTATGCTATTATCTTTTGGGATGAAGAATGTTCGTGTGATTTAATATTTTATACAGTTGAAAAAGATGAAAATGGTGAATATAAGTATACTGGAGAACCTCGGAGAGAAGTATATCCTGTTGGCAGTAAAGGTTCTGCAACTACAAAAAATGTTAATGGATACCGATTGTTGGATGTAATGGTGGGTTCTAAGCATGTGCCGGGTAACAGATATGTTGTGAAATATGAATTAAGAGGAAAATATGCAGAAAGTGGCGTTTTGCATTTGCAATATGTTGAGGATGAAACAAAATATATTGCGGACGGAAATTTTAATATATATCCAATAACCGATTTTATGAATAATGATAGACAATGTGTTATTTTTCCCAAGAATTGTAAAACTCAATATAACGAAGATATGTTTGAATATTCTGAATCTGGAAGGTTGAAACGTTATAATCCGGTTACATTTCAGGGCAGAATTGTTACATATGAAGATTGGAGTGCTTGTGCGAAAGAGCTTTCTGAACCGCAATTTAATATGTATATAAATCAATATTTGGGAATGACATTCGATAAAGGCGAAACTTATCCATTTATGAAAAATGGTGAGTATGTATGTTTTGATAATCAAATGATTTCATGGACGAACTATGAATCTAAAAATTTTAATAAAAATTGTTGTTTGGTTGAATTGCTTGATAATAGGGATGAAAATTTTAAATATTATAATATTAAATAAAATTTGAAACTGATATAACATAAAACTTTATATTATGAAAAAAATATTTTTTATTATTGCTGTCCGATAAAAAAGCATACGACTTCCATATAGCCTTTATGATGTATTGTAGAGGCTATTTTTTATACGACAAAACAAAGGTTATTTTGGAAAGATTATTTTGAGTTGCAAGTCGAAAAGTTTTCGGTTAACATTATTGTATTGAGTATGGTATGTGTTCCTTGTTTTACGTTCACTTCTGACTTTTTTATAAAATTTATAGCCTGTGCAAACACCGGCTGTCCGTATCGAAAAAAATGAGGAAGTCAAACGTTTACCTCTATTTTTTTACGAAATTTTTCGGTTCTCGGACACTAATAGTTCCAAAGGTAAATGTTTTTGGGGGATTAAGCGGCAACAAAAAAAAGAGATTGCCAAACTAATGACAATCTCTTTATGATGTTTTCTAATTGATTATTCTTGTAAAAAATTAGAAAGGTAAGTCGTCACCACCGGCTTGTGGGGTTTCTACCGGACCTGCCGGTTGTGAAGGTGCTGATGTTGGAGCAGCAGCTACGTTTGGAGCAGAAGCTCCTATTCTGTCAACTTTCCATGCGTTGAGAGTGTTGTACCAACGACCTTGATATTCACGACCACGGATATCAAATGATACTTTTATTGCGTCGCCATTGTGAAATTGATCAAGAGGTACGCGATTGTTGAAAACATTGAATACTGCGTTGGTTACATACTGTCCCGGAATTTCAAGAAGAAAATCCTGTGATGACCAATTGTTGCCGTTTGCAGATGTACCGCTACGGAGTTCAAATGCTTGAACAAATTTACCTTCGATTTCTAATGCCATTTTTTCTTAGTTTTTTGACGTGATTATTTATTTTATTATTCTTTGGCTTCTTCTTTTGCGTCTGCTTTGAAAATTTGGTGAAGTGTGATGTTGAAAATCAAAACACTGTTACCCGGAATTACCGGATTTCCTTGTGGACCGTATGCCAATTCTGATGGGATGTAAACTTCCCATTCTGAACCCAACGGCATCATAGGAATAATTTCTTGCCAACCTTTAATTACACCTTTTACCGGGAATTTTGCAGCTTGTCCTCTCTTGATTGAACTGTCAAATTCTGTTCCGTCAATCAATTTTCCTACGTAATCTACTTCTACTTCATCATCTTCTGTAGCGTGTTCACCTTCTCCGGCTTTGATTACTTTGTAGTAAATTCCTGATTCTGTTTTTTGGATTCCTGCGATTTTTGCAACTGAGTCAGCGAGGAATTTTTGTCCTTTTTCAAGATTTTCTTGTGCAATACGTTGCTGTTTTGCAATCATATATGTACGAACAAACATCTGTGCTTCTTGTGGTGACTTGAAAATTGTTTTTGCTGTATCATTGTTTAATGCAAGTTGCAATCCAGCGAGAAAATTATCCATATTTAATTCTTTCAATTGTTCTCTGAAATTGATTCCTTCCATATAACCAATTGCATAACTAACTGAATCGGCTCCGTTTTTGGGAGTTACGTTTGTGTTGATGTCTTTTTGACTACATGATACTAAACTTGTAGCAGCTAACACGCCTGCAGACAAGAATTTTACTAAATTTTTCATTTGAATTTTTATTATACTTATTTTTTTTAATTTATTTTCTAACAATTAAAAATTTAAATTCTCTAATTCGGTTTCGGACTCTGCTGCCGGCTTCGGCTCTGTACTTATAAGTTCGATATCAAATATAAGTGTTGAATATGCCGGAAGTACATCACCTTGAGAATATTCTCCGTAACCAAGCTCCGATGGTACATAAAAAATATACTCAGCACCTTCTTTCATTAGTTTGAGACCTTCAATCAAACCGGGGGTAAGATATTCCATAGAAAGTTCTGCCGGTTCTTCGTTGTCAAAAGATGAGTCGAAAACTGAGCCGTCCAACAATTTGCCTTCGTAATGTATTTTTACCATGTCGGTATCAGACGGAGTTTTGCCGGTTCCTTCTTTTATTACTTTGTACTGAAGTCCTGATTCCAAGGTGATTACACCTTCTTCTTTGGCATTTTTCTCAAGAAATTCTTTCTCTTTTTGCAACTGTGCGTTTTTCTTGGCTTCTTCTATTTGGGCGAAATGATTTTCAAGTACATCCTGAATTTCAGATGCCGGAATTGATGGTGATGCATTGTCTTTTGCATCGGCAAAACCTTTTCCGATTAATGTTGCATCATATTCTGTTAATCCTTGTTTTATTAAGTTCTGCGCTAAGTAATAGCCGAGAGCATAACTTACTGAATCGGTTGAAGAAGATACTTTGGCTTTTGCAAAATATTTCTGAGCTGATGCGAACGGGCTGATAGCAAACAACATGCATACCACTAAAATAACTCTTTTCATATCTTAAATTTTTTTAAAATAAAACTGCGATTTCCGATTTTAATACCTCCACTGCCATTTGAATTGGTTCTTTCTCTTGGCTGGAATATACGTCAATTATTTTTTTACCAAGATCAGAAGCTTTGATATCAATATTTACAGTCTGAGCCGATTTATTGATAATTTCAGTAATAAGCTCTTTGGTATCAACAATTGCTTTCCACGCGTTGGTAGAAACATAAATTTGCTGTGAGACATTGTGTTCATATTCAGCACGAACAGTCAACAAAAGAGCTCTCTGAAGTTCCAAAGCTGTCATTCCGGGCTGAATTACTCTTACAATCATATTTTCAGGATTGATACGTTCCAAAAACAAGGTGAGCCTTTCGTAAGCTGCTACTCTGATTGGTGTTGTAATTTTGGCATTGTTGGCTACAAAATCCATTTTAAGTTTCTCGTGTTCCAAAATGTCCTTTTCTCTTTCCCTTTTGAAAAATTGTGTCATCATAATGTATGTACAAAGCAGCACTACAAGCGACGGAAGTACATACTTTAATATTTCCAAAAAATCCATTTTTATGTTAGATATTGTTGTTAAAAAATTTGGCTCAAAAATAATAAAACTTTGTGATTTTTTGGTTTCTTTTATCATAAATTCTTTCACTATTATTTTTTTTTAAGAAATGTTGTAACTATTTTTGTAGTCCAAAGCATTATAAGTTAAGAGCATAATTTTATCAAAAATAAATGAAATTTTTTAAATATTTATCATTGGCAGGTATTGCAAGTTTGCTGATAGGCTCTTGTGTACCGCCTCAAGAGAAAACTAAAGATTTGAGTTTCAATGTAGAAGGCAATTTCAAAGGTGCTGAGGGCGATACTGTTTATCTCAAACTTTTGAAAGAAACCGGTTATGAATTTGTTGATTCTACAATTGTAGACAAAAACGGAAAATTCAATCTTACTGGTTCTGTTTCTAAACCGGATTTTTTTGTTTTACATTTTTCTGATCCTAAAAAACAAATTACGTTAATCCCTGATACTTGCGAACTTATACAAATTTCGGCTAATTACAAAGATTTTTACGAATATTACAATGTAACAGGCTCGGTAGAAAGCGAAAATGTTTGTAACATCATGAACAAACTTAACAAAACAATCAAAATTTGTGATTCGCTTGCCGGAATTTATCGTAGCAATTCCAATGCGCCGAATCTTGCTGGTATCAAATTTCAGCTTGATTCTGTTTGTAAAATCGCAATTGACAGTCTTAGAGCTTTTTCGGAAGATTTCTTGAAAAAAAATCCGAAATCTTTGGCGCAAATTGTTTGTTTGTCGCAATACATCACGCCACGAACTCCGGTTTTCGACCCCGAAAAAGATATTGAATTTTATGAAAATGCAGCTACTTGTCTTAACGACGCTTATCCCGATAACTTTCACACCAAGAAGTTGTTACATTATGTTGACAGAATTAAGATGTCAATAAAAGGCGAAAAACCTTTAGCCGGAAAAATCACCAAGGGAATGACTGCTCCCGAAATCGCGCTCAAGAATACAAAAGGCGATACAATTAAACTTTCTAAATACAAAGGAAAATATATTCTTGTTGACTTTTGGGCTTCGTGGTCAAATGTGTCGGAATTGAATTCTGATAATTTGCAAAAAGTTTACTGGAAATTTTGCTCTAACAATTTTACAATTTACCAAGTTTCCCTCGACGAAAAATATGACAGTTGGAAACAAGGATTAAAAGAACAAAAAATTCCGTGGGTAAATGTTTCCGACCTCAAAAATTGGAACAGCAAAGCGGCATTGGATTACGGAGTTCAGGAATTGCCGTGCAATTTTTTGATTTATCCGGATTTTACAATTCACGAAACAAATTTAACAGCGGAAGAATTGGATCAATTGCTTGAAGATCTGGTAGGTAAACCGGTAAGAAAAGTAACTCCGAAACCCGAAACTTCCGACAATAAAGTTGAAAAATAAATAACAACAAACTTATAAAAATATGAAAGAGTTTTTTAAGATGTTTGGAGCAGCTTTGGCGGCTCTCTTTGTCTGGGGTATTATTTCCGGACTGATTTCTATGATGTTTTTTATCGTATTTCTTTCCTCGTTGGATACCCAAAGCAACAATGATGATGTCACGATAAAAAAGAATTCTGTTTTGGAACTTGATTTAAGCAAAACAGTGGCAGAAAGATCCGACAAAAGTTATTTACTCCAATACTCCAGCTCGTTTAGATTCAACGATTTGGAAATCATTGGTTTGAATGATATTGAAGAAGCATTGTCAAGAGCAAAAGACGATAACAAAATCAAAGCATTGTATGTAAACTTGTCAGAATGTCATTTCCCTGATATTGCCAGCGCAGAAGCAATCAGAAAAATGATTTTGAATTTTAGGGAATGCGGCAAACCAACTTTTGCCTTTGCTGATAGTTACAGAGCTTTAAATTATTATGTAGCAACAGCTTGCGAGAAAATTTACATGCGCAAACTCGGCGATTTTGTTTTTGCCGGACTTAGTTCTGAAAGCATGTATTATAAAGGTGCGCTCGATAAATTTGGTATCGAAGCTCAAATCATACGTCACGGCAAATTCAAATCAGCCGTTGAACCGTTCATGCAAGAAAAAATGAGCGATGCCAACAGATTGCAAACCCAAACTTATCTCAACGATATTTGGAAAACAATTTTAACCGGAATTTCTCAAAGCCGTAATGTTTCAGAATCACAACTCAACAAATACGCCGACAATCTCTCGCTCTACAGCAACGATGATTTGTGTAATTCGTCAGGTTTGATTGATTCTGTACTTTTTGAAGACGAATTCATGACAAAACTTTTTGAAAGTGTTGATCTTACTTACACCAACGAATCTGAAACTGTTTCAATATCAAAATATTGTAAAAGTCTTGAAAACGATTACGCCGGCAATCCGAATATAGCCGTAATTTATGCCACCGGCGAAATCGTAAGCGATGACAACGGTGAGGAATGTATCACAAGCAAATCGATGTTGAAATCTATTCGTGAAGTGATGGACGACGACGATATCAAAGCTGTAGTTTTGAGAGTAAATTCTCCGGGCGGTTCGGCTGTGGAGGCTGAAATTATTTACAACGAACTCAAGAAACTTCAAGCACAAAAGCCGCTTGTAGTGAGCATGAGCGGTTACGCAGCATCTGGCGGTTATTACATCGCATGTCCTGCCGACAAAATTCTCGCTGAGGAAACTACAATTACAGGTTCAATCGGTGTTTTCGGACTTTTGCTTTCTCCGGAAAAACTTGTAAAAAATACTTTAGGAATCAATATCGAAACTGTCAGCACCAACAAACACGCTGATTTTGAAACCGGTATCACAATAAAAGACAGCGAAGAAATGCGTGCTTTGCAAAATTCTGTAGAAAATGTTTATGACATCTTTATTTCTCACGTAGCTGAAGGTCGCAAAATGACCAAGGCAGAAGTTGATTCTGTAGGTCAAGGTCGTGTTTGGACAGGAATTTCTGCATTGAATATCGGACTTGTTGACCAAATCGGCGGACTTCAAGACGCTATCAACGAGGCTGCAAATTTAGCTGACCTTTCGTCTTACAAAATAAAAACATTGCCGGAAAAAGAAGACGGAATCAGCAAATTTATGAATACTTTGTTTGAAGTTTCGGCAACAAAAATTTACGGTAACGAATTTTACGAGTACAAAAAAGCTGCTGACAAATTAAAAAATCGTAAGGGCGTGCAATGTTACATGCAACCTGCAAAAATATATTAGAAATATTGTAGAAAATTTATATTTTTGCAGTTGAAAAACATCAAACCAAAACAATCATAAATTTTTATACAACAGAAAAATTATGGATTTAAAAAGTAAAGTAAATACCCAAGGCCGTCTGATGGCTGCTGCACGCGGTCTTTGGCGTGCTAACGGTATGAAAGAAAACCAATTTGGCAAACCAATCATTGCAATCGCCAATTCGTTTACACAATTTGTTCCGGGACACGTTCATTTGGATGAATGTTCCAAAATCGTGAAACAAACAGTTGAAAGTCTCGGATGTTTTGCCGCTGAGTTCAACACTATTGCTATCGACGACGGTATTGCAATGGGTCACGACGGTATGCTTTACTCTCTGCCAAGCCGTGAAATTATTGCTGACTCTGTAGAATATATGTGTCAGGCTCACAAGGCCGATGCACTTGTTTGTATCTCAAATTGTGACAAGATTACTCCGGGTATGCTGATGGCTACCATGAGATTGAATATTCCTACAATTTTTGTTTCCGGCGGTCCGATGGAAGCCGGACGTTACAAAGAAGGCAAAATCGACTTGATTGACGCTATGATTATGGGTGGCGACCAAGGCGTTTCGGAAGAAGAACTTGCAAAGGTAGAGCGTGTTGCTTGTCCTACTTGCGGAAGTTGCTCCGGTATGTTTACCGCCAACTCAATGAACTGTCTTACAGAGGCTTTGGGATTTTCGCTCCCGGGCAACGGTACAATTGTTGCTACTCACAAAAATCGCGTAAAACTTTTTGAAGCCGCCGGAAAACGTATCGTAGAATTGGCTTACAAATATTACCGTGACAACGACGATTCGATGTTGCCGCTTAATATTGCTACAAAACCGGCTTTCATCAATTCAATGGCTTTGGATATTGCGATGGGCGGTTCTACAAATACAGTACTTCATCTTTTGGCAGTGGCTCGCGAAGCCGGTGTTGACTTCAAGATGAAAGATATCGATGAACTTTCACGCCGTGTTTCTTGCATTTGCAAAGTTGCGCCAAATACTCATGATTATCACATCGAGGAAGTAAACCGTGCGGGCGGCGTTCTCAATATCATGGGCGAACTTGCAAAAGCTAATCTCTTGGATCTCAATTGTAAACGTACTGACGGACTTACTCTCGGTGAGGCTATCAACAAATATTCTATCCTCAAAGATAACCTTTCTGACGAGGTAAAAGATATTTATACTTCGGCAGCGAGCGGCAAGGTCGGACTTTTGAAAGTCGGAAGTCAAGACACCCGTTGGGAATCTCTTGATACTGACCGCCAAAACGGTTGTATTCGCGATATGGAACATGCTTACACCAAAGACGGTGGTATTGCAGTTCTTTTCGGCAACATCGCTCAAGACGGATGCGTTGTAAAAACAGCCGGTGTCAACGAAAAGATTTTCAAATTTTCAGGTACTGCCAAAGTATATGATTCTCAAGACCAAGCAGTTGACGCAATTCTCGGAGACAAAGTAAAAGCCGGCGACGTGGTTGTTATTAAATACGAGGGTCCAAAAGGCGGTCCGGGTATGCAAGAAATGCTTTATCCGACTTCTTATCTGAAATCAAAACATCTTGGCGACAAGTGTGCTTTGATTACAGACGGACGATTCTCCGGCGGAACTTCCGGATTATCAGTCGGTCACGTAAGTCCTGAAGCTGCATCTCACGGAGCTTTTGCTTTGATAGAAGACGGCGACATCATAGAATTTGACATCTTGAACCGTAGTGTAAATCTCAAAATTTCGGATGAAGAACTCAATGCCCGTCGCGCCAAAATGGATGCTGATCCTGAAGGTTACAAACCAAAACGCGACCGTCAGGTTTCAAGAGCTTTACAACTTTATGCCGCTCATGCCTCAAGTGCTGATAAAGGCGCAGTTAGAGAATTGTAAATTAAGATGTTACATCACATCAAGCTAACATAGTTTTATTAAAAATTGTAACCCCGAAAATTGAATTAATAAAGTTTTCGGGGTTTTATTTTGATTGTGTTTGTTACTTTTTTTGTTGCAATTATTTCGGTTACAATAGTTTGGATAACATTATTTTGATTGACTTCAATTGGTACGATATATATTAAATAAGTGTTAAAAAATAACACAATCCGATTTCAAACAACTGAATATAGTAAAAAAAACTCTAACTTTGCGTGTTCAAATTAATTTCGAAATGAAGAAAATCCTTACGGTCTATAACATCGCATTTTTATTGTTATTAATTGTAGAATTAGGATTGTTGTATACATATCCGAAATTGGAATTGCATCTAATGCTAAATTCACATCATACAGCATTTCAAGATACATTTTTTAAATATTACACCGTATTGGCAGAGTGGCCGTTGTACGTTTTGATGCTGATTCCGTTGCTTTTCAAAAAATATAGAATAACTATTTTTTTTGCTATCAGTGAGGTGTTTGCAGGCGTAACATTGCAAATCTTGAAAAATTGTTTTAAGATGGATCGTCCTGTACGTGTTTTTGAAGGATGTACAGACATGGTTTTGCCGTTGGTGGAAGGTGTTGACATGCATCACAGCAATTCTTTTCCGTCAGGACATTCTTCTACATTTATGGTTTTCAGTACAGTATGGGCAATTATTTTGGCATACCGCTTTATAAATTCAGATCAGAAAGATTTTAATAAAAGAATTAAGACAATTTTGATTGTTTTGGGATTGTTGATACTTGCAGTATTGGGTGGTTACTCACGCATTTACCTTTCTCAACATTTCCTTTCTGATGTATGCGTAGGCAGCTTAATCGGTTTTGTTGTTCCGTACATCGTTTACTATTTTGGCAGAAAAAAACTTTTTAAATCACCAATAACAGAATGATTATAAATAAGATAAAAGACTTATGGCGGAATCCGGTTTCGCTTTTTAAGTTTTCGTGTATTATCAGTATCGGAGCGTTGTTGCTATACAACATCCCGTTTTTCAATTATGTAGCCGGCAATACCGATGAATCGTTGGGCGGAAAAATTCTGCTGATTACTTCGTTGGTCGTTATAATGTTGGCTCTCAACTTTATGATGACATATTTGTCTGTATTTTTATTGAGAAAAGTAGGACGCGTATTGCTTTTGATTCTCTCGATTATTAATGCAGCGGCAGTCTATTTCATCATTACTTACGGCGTAATGATAACCGGTACTACCATGGAAAATGTGTTCAATACCAGATATTCTGAAGCTTCAGGATTCCTGAGTTGTACGATGTGGTTGACAGTATTTGTATTGGGTTTACTGCCCGGATTGTATTGCTTGTTGCGACCTGTTGTAATCGGAACTTTGAAAAAAATGGGTATCTGCTGCGGAAGTGCATTGGCAATTATTCTTGTAGCGGCGTTGATGAATGTCAGTCATACATTGTGGATTGGTCAGCATGACACTGAGTTAGGCGGATTGTTGCAACCATGGTCGTATATCGCAAACACATTTCGAGTTATAAGCAGTAAACACGATGAACAGGCCGTTGAAATTAAACTTTCAGACGGCGAAATTACTGATTCCACCAAAACCGTTGTTGTACTTGTAATTGGCGAATCAGCACGAAAAGCAAATTTCCAACTCTATGGTTATCAGCGTGAAACCAATCCGTTGTTATCAAAATTAGAAGGTCTGAAAGTTTATCAGGCTACTTCGTGTGCAACTTATACTACGGCGGGTACAAAAGCTATTCTTGAACCGAAAAACAGTGGCGATCTTTATGAAATTTTACCTAATTACGCTTTTCGCACGGGCGTAGATGTGTCGTGGCGAACTTCCAACTGGGGTGAACCGCCTGTTCATATCAATGATTATCTTACTGATCCGCAACTTGCCGAAAGGTATCCCGGTTCTGACAACACTTACGACGATATTTTGTTGACTCATCTTCGTGAACGTATTGATTCAAGTTCAAGCAACAAAGTGTTGATTGTGCTTCATACAAGTACAAGTCACGGTCCTAAATATGCCGACAAGTATCCGAAAGATTTTGAATTTTTTACACCTGTTGCCAATAGCGTGGAAGAGGGCGAAAAAAATCTTGACAAATTGGTAAATGCTTATGATAATACTATCCTTTTCACTGACTTTTTGTTGGATAGTCTTGTTAATACATTGCGTTCGATGACAGAATGGAACAGTGCAATGATTTTTATTTCCGACCATGGAGAATCTCTCGGCGAAAACAATATTTTTATGCACGGAGTTCCGATGCAACTTGCACCGAAAGTTCAGTATGAAATACCTTTTTTGGTTTGGCTTTCAGACGGATTCAGAGATTACAAGGCTGACGACGAATTGCCGGAAGTTATCGAACAACATTATATCTTCCACTCGGTGCTCAACTTATTGTCAATAAAATCACCGGATTACAATCCCGATTTCGATATTTTTAAGCAGGCACAATAGAAAATCACACGGATTTGAAAAAAAATTTCATATAATATTTTTTTTGAGGCGGTAGACTTTGAATCCAAAGTCATCCGCCTCTTTGTTAACAAAGCCACATCGAGGGCGATGGATTTTAGACGCATAGAGGAATCTCTCGAAACAATAACGCATGACAACCATGCCGAGCCGGAGAACAAAATATTGTGTCATATTAATTTAGAAATCATTTCTCATACTCTTGAACTTTATAAAAATTAGTTTCCGCTACCGAGGAAATCAAAACCGTAATTTTGTTCTTCGTAAAGCAAAAAATTGATGTGCCACTGCGCTAACGAATCCAACTGTCTATGATATTAGTTCAAGAGTTGGCGGTTGTCGTCTGCAAATTGATATATTTTTTTACGCCCATTTATAGCTTTTCGATCTCGTCAACGGATAGTTGAGTATATTTTGCAATTACTTCAATTGGCAATCCGTCTAACTTCATACGTTTTGCAGTTTCGAGCTTTTCTGATTGAGCGCCTTTTTCAATACCAATTTTTTCGCCTTCAGCGCGTCCTTCAGCACGACCTTGCTGTAAACCTTGTTGTAATCCTTGTTCTTTACCTTTACCAAAACCTTTGGTCTCGGCATCGTTCATCGCGTTAGTTATATCCCACAAGTTATGAAGGCTCTCTTCATAATCTGAATACTCTTTGGGCGTGAACATCGCAATTTCGGCTTGGCGGAACAATTTTTCAAAAACTCGTTC
>JAFXZT010000169.1 GCA_017541145.1 Bacteroidales bacterium
AAATGCGGGAGTAGCTCAATTGGTAGAGCGTCAGCCTTCCAAGCTGAAGGTCGCGGGTTCGAGACTCGTCTCCCGCTCTAATTAAAAAAATCATTAAGATTTTGCCGAAGTAGCTCAGTGGTAGAGCACTTCCTTGGTAAGGAAGGGGTCATGAGTTCAACTCTCATCTTTGGCTCAATTTTTTTATGTATGCACTATATTGATGTGTGTGCATAAAACTATATAAAAACAGTAAATAATTAAAAAATATAAATTAATTTTTTTACCAACAAATATTATATACCATGGCTAAAGAATCATTCGATAGATCAAAACCACACGTAAACATTGGTACTATTGGTCACGTTGACCACGGTAAGACAACTTTGACAGCTGCTATCACAACAGTATTAGCAAAGAAAGGTCTTTCAGAAGTAAGAAGTTTCGACTCAATTGATAACGCTCCGGAAGAAAAGGAACGTGGTATCACCATCAATACCGCTCACGTAGAATATCAAACAGCTAACCGTCACTACGCACACGTAGACTGCCCGGGTCACGCTGACTACGTTAAGAACATGGTTACTGGTGCTGCTCAGATGGACGGTGCAATCCTCGTTTGTGCTGCAACAGATGGTCCTATGCCTCAAACTCGTGAACACATCCTTTTGGCTCGTCAGGTTAACGTTCCAAAGATCGTTGTTTTCATGAATAAATGCGATATGGTTGACGATCCAGAATTGCTCGACCTCGTTGAAATGGAACTTCGTGAACTTCTTTCTTCATATGATTATGATGGTGACAATACACCTATCATCAGAGGTTCTGCTCTTGGTGCTCTTAATGGTGAAGCTAAATGGGAAGAGAAAGTTATGGAACTTATGGACGCTTGCGATACATGGATTCCACAACCAACCCGTGACGTTGATAAACCATTCTTGATGCCTATCGAGGATATCTTCTCAATCACCGGTCGTGGTACAGTTGCTACTGGTAGAATTGAAACTGGTATTGTTAAATTGAACGATCCTGTTGAAATCGTAGGTCTTTCTAAGGAAGGTGCTTTGAAATCAGTTGTTACTGGTATCGAAATGTTCCGTAAACTTCTTGATGAAGGTGAAGCTGGTGATAACGCTGGTTTGCTTTTGAGAGGTATTGAAAAAGATCAGATTAAGAGAGGTATGGTTATCGCTAAACCTGGTTCAATCACTCCTCATACCAAATTTACCGCTGAAATCTACGTTTTGAAAAAAGAAGAAGGCGGTCGTCACACACCATTCCACAACAACTATCGTCCACAGTTCTACCTCAGAACACTTGACGTAACTGGTGAAATCGCACTTCCAGACGGTGTTGAAATGGTTATGCCTGGTGACCACGTTACAATCACTGTTACATTGATCTATCCGGTTGCTTTGAACGAAGGTCTTCGTTTCGCTATCCGTGAAGGTGGTAGAACAGTAGGTTCTGGTCAGATTGGTAAAATTATTGAATAATAGTTATTCAAACAATATAAGGAGAGTTGAAAAATACTCTCCTCTATATACGGGTGTAGCTCAGTCGGTAGAGCACTAGTCTCCAAAACTAGGTGTCGGGCGTTCGAGCCGCTCCACCCGTGCTTAATTCTTAATTGTAAAATGGCTAATATTAAAACATACCTGCAAGAGACTTACGATGAGCTTGTTAACAAAGTTTCATGGCCTTCAAGGACAGAACTTATGAACAGTGCTGTGATCGTTATGGTCGCTACATTCATAATTGCTCTCGTGGTATTCCTTATGGATATCTCTTTGAAAGAAATTATGGAGTTTATCTACGGGCTCTTCATTAAAAAATAAATATTCTCTAACCCATTAACGAGAGGGCATTCATTATGGACGAAGTAGAAAAGACTATTAAAAAACCAAAAGCTAAAAGGTGGTATGTTCTTCGCGCTATTGGCGGTCAAGAAAAGAAAGTAAAAGAATATATCGAAAGTCAAATCACCCTTCTTAATTTGGGTGACTATATATCACAAGTTTTAATTCCATCTGAAAAAGTTTATCAAGTACGAAACGGAAAGAAGTATAGCACTGAGCGTACATTCTTCCCCGGTTATGTGTTGGTAGAATGTCTTCTTACACAGCAAGTAACCGGTATTCTTAGAAATATTCCGGGAGGCCTTGGCTTTTTGGGTGAATCTAAGGGTGGAGATCCTCTTCCAATTAGAGAGGTTGAGGTTAACAGAATACTTGGTAAAGTGGACGAGGTGACAACAGAAGAGGAAGTAATAGAGTCGCCTTATGCTCTTGGAGAAAACGTGAAAGTAGTTGACGGACCTTTCAACGGTTTCATCGGCATTATTGAGGATATCAATGATGAGAAGAAGAAACTGAAAGTTATGGTAAAGATTTTCGGTAGAAAGACTCCGTTGGAGCTTGGATATGTCCAAGTAGAAAAAGTAAAAGAATAATATACGAATTTTGGTTGTTTTGAATTGGTTTTACCTCTCAAGATAAACATATAATGCTTCCGCAATTCAAAATATACCAAAGTAGATTATTATAAAACAAATCAATTTTTTTAAGAAAACACAAAATGGCTAAAGAAATTACCGGATTTGTTAAATTGGAAATCAAAGGCGGTGCAGCAAATCCTTCACCTCCAATTGGTCCTGCATTAGGTTCTAAAGGTGTTAACATTATGGACTTCTGCAAACAATTTAACGCCAAAACTAAGGATAAAGCTGGTAAAGTTGTACCGGTTGTTATCACAGTTTACAGCGATAAATCGTTTGACTTCGTATTGAAGACATCTCCGGCCGGCGCTCAATTGAAAGAAATTGCAAAATTGAAATCTGGCTCTGCAGAACCAAACAGAAAGAAGGTTGCTACTATCACTTGGGATCAGGTAAAAGCGATCGCTGAGGATAAGTTGCCTGATTTGAACTGTTTTACAGTAGAATCTGCAATGAAAATGGTAGCAGGCACAGCTAAAAGTATGGGTATCGTAGTAGACGGTCCTTCACCTTTTGATAACTAAATTTATAACAAAATCGAAATGGGAAAAGTAAGTAAAAATTATAAAGCTGCGCTGGACAAAATCGAGGAAGGTAAACAATATACCTTGGCTGAGGCTTGTGAATTGGTTAAAACATTGGTTTCTACTAAATTCGATTCTTCAGTTGACGTAGATGTTCGACTTGGTGTTGATCCAAAGAAATCTAACCAAATGGTTAGAGGCGTTGTTACTCTCCCTAACGGTACAGGTAAGGACAAAAAGGTTTTGGTACTCTGCACTCCTGACAAGGAAGAAGAGGCTAAAGCTGCTGGTGCCGATTATGTAGGTCTTGATGACTATGTTCAGAAAATCCAAGGTGGTTGGACAGACGTAGATGTTATTATCACAACTCCTGCATGTATGGGTAAAGTAGGTAAATTAGGTAGAATCCTCGGTCCTCGTGGTTTGATGCCTAACCCTAAAACTGGTACTGTTACTATGGAGATAGCTCAGGCAGTAAAAGATGTAAAACTCGGAAAGATAGATTTTAAGGTTGACAAATACGGAATCATCCATTCTCCGGTTGGTAAGGCTTCATTTGATGTACAGAAATTGTATGAAAATGCACGTGAATTTTTGCGTACAGTAATCAAATTGAAACCGGCCGCTGCGAAGGGTACTTATGTAAAATCTGTTTACGTAAGTGGTACAATGACTCCAGGTATCCCTGTTGACGTTAAATCTCTTGATAAGGCCGAATAATAAAGGAAACAAAATGAAACGTATAGACAAAGGTTCCATAATAGATTCATTATCAGAAAAAATAGCAAATTCTCAGAATTTCTATTTGGCCGATATTTCCGACCTTAATGCTGAAGCTACTTACAAACTTCGTAAAGTTTGTTTTGAGAAAAAAGTAACTCTTCAAGCAGTGAAGAATTCTTTGCTCAAGAAAGCTTTTGAAAAGAGTGGCAAACAGTTGGATGAGTTGCTTCCTCTTCTTAATCACAATACTTCGGTAATGTTCAGTGAGACAGCAAACGCTCCTGCACAAGCGATTAAGGAATTCAGAAAATCAGCTGACAAACCAATCCTCAAGGGTGCTTACGTACAAGAAAGCATCTATATTGGTGATGATCAATTGGACGTTCTTTCAGCTATCAAGTCTAAGGAAGAACTCCTCGGAGATATTATCGGTTTGTTGCAGTCTCCAATCAAGAATGTTATTTCTTCTTTGAAGTCTGGTCAAAACAAACTCACAGGTCTCGTAAAAGCTCTCGAAGAAAGAGCACAGTAGTTAAAATTTTTTAATTAAACAATTCTTAAAGAAAAAAAATAAAATGGCAGATTTGAAAGCATTAGCAGAACAACTCGTTAATTTGACAGTTAAAGAAGTTAACGAACTCGCTCAGATATTTAAAGATGAATATGGTATCGAACCAGCAGCTGCTGCAGTTGCAGTAGCAGGTCCAGTAGCAGGCGGCGCAGCAGCTGCTGCAGCTGAACAAACTGAATTTGACGTAATCCTCAAATCAGCAGGTGCTCAGAAACTTCAGATCGTTAAGTTGGTTAAAGAACTTACAGGTCTTGGACTTAAGGAAGCTAAAGACTTAGTTGACGGTGCTCCTAAGACTCTCAAAGAAAAAGTATCTAAAGAAGACGCTGAAGCTTTGAAAGCTAAATTGACTGAAGCTGGTGCAGAAGTTGAATTAAAGTAAAAAATTCGCTCTTTTTATAAGAGTTCTAGGTTTAGTATCTCCAGGATAAAAGCATGGGGATACTAGACCTTTTTGTCGTATTCGTAGAATTCTAACTATCATTGCCTTACGTTTTTGTACTAAGGTTTTTAGTGGAATAATTTTTTATTTAAAAAAATAATTTTAAAGATCAGATGGCTCTGAATAACCCTAGAATTAGTTTCGCTTCAACTAAAAATCAGTTAGAGTATCCTGATTTTCTGGAAGTGCAATTGAAGTCTTTTCACGACTTCTTTCAATTGGAAACTACTCCGGAAAAAAGGAAACAAGAGGGATTGTTTAAGGTTTTCAATGAAAACTTTCCTATAACAGATACTCGCAATAATTTTGTGCTTGAATTTATCGATTATTATATCGATCCTTCAAGATATTCAATCCCAGAATGCCTTGACCGAGGTTTAACCTATAGCGTTCCATTGAAAGCTAAACTCAAATTGTATTGTACCGATCCTGAGCATGAGGATTTTGATACGGTTATTCAGGATGTCTATCTTGGTACCGTTCCATACATGACACCGGCCGGCACTTTCGTTATCAATGGTGCTGAACGTGTGGTTGTTTCTCAGCTCCACCGTTCTCCGGGCGTGTTCTTCGGTTCTAGTATTCACGCTAATGGTACCAAATTATATTCTGCCAGAATTATACCTTTCAAAGGTTCTTGGATCGAATTTGCTACTGACATCAATAATGTGATGTATGCTTATATCGACCGTAAAAAGAAATTACCTGTTACAACGCTTTTGAGAGCCATCGGTTTTGAATCTGATAAGGATATTCTTCAGATTTTTGATTTGGCTGACGAGGTTAAGGTTAATAAGGCTTCGTTGAAAAAGGTTGTAGGCAGAAAACTGGCTGCAAGAGTCCTCAAAACTTGGACTGAAGATTTTGTTGACGAGGATACCGGTGAAGTTGTTTCTATTGAAAGAAACGAGGTGGTTCTCGATCGTGAAATCGAAATCCTTCCTGAACATGTTGAGCTTATCGTTGATTCCGGTGCTCAAACTATTCTTGTTCATAAGGATACTGCTAATCACACTGACTATTCTATCATTACAAATACTCTGCAGAAAGACCCCTGCAACTCAGAGAAAGAGGCTGTTCTTCATATCTACCGTCAGTTGCGTAATGCTGAACCGCCTGACGATGCTACTGCTCGCGATATGATCGACAAATTGTTCTTCTCTGACAGACGTTATGACCTCGGTGATGTTGGTCGTTACAAGATCAATAAAAAATTGTCTCTTGATATTGATCAGAACATCAAGGTTTTAACTAAAGAAGATATTATTGAGATTATTAAATATCTTATCGAACTTATCAACTCTCACGCTGATGTTGATGATATCGACCACTTGAGCAACCGTCGCGTACGTACTGTTGGCGAGCAGCTTTATGATCAATTTGGTGTTGGTCTTGCTCGTATGGCTCGTACTATTCGTGAACGTATGAATGTGCGTGATAACGAAGTTTTTACTCCAACTGATCTTATCAATTCTAAGACTTTGGCTTCTGTTATCAATTCATTCTTTGGTACCAACCAGTTGTCTCAGTTTATGGACCAGACCAACCCGCTTGCCGAAATTACTCACAAGCGTCGTTTGTCAGCTTTGGGTCCCGGCGGTTTGTCAAGAGATCGTGCCGGATTTGAGGTTCGAGACGTTCACTATACACACTACGGACGTTTGTGTCCGATTGAGACTCCTGAAGGTCCTAACATCGGTTTGATTTCTTCTCTTTGTGTATTCGCAAAGATCGATGAGTTGGGATTTATTGAGACTCCTTACCGTAAGGTTAACAACGGTGTTGTTGATTTCTCTCCAGAAGGCATGCAATATATGACTGCTGAAGACGAGGACAATAAGATTGTAGCTCAGGCTACTGCTGCTGTTGACGAAAACGGTTTGTTGATTGAAAAGAGAGTAAAAGCCCGTCAAAATGCCGACTTCCCGGTTGTTTCTCCGGAACAAGTTGAATTGATGGACGTTGCTCCTAATCAGATTTCTTCTTTGGCTGCTTCGTTGATTCCGTTCTTGGAGCACGACGATGCTAACCGTGCATTGATGGGTTCTAACATGATGCGTCAGGCTGTTCCTATTCTTTCGCCTGAAGCTCCTATTGTTGGTACCGGTATTGAAGCACGTTGCGCCAAAGACTCTCGTACTCAGATTGTTGCTGAGGATGACGGTGTTATCCAATATGTTGACGGTCAGAAGATTGTGATCCGTTACAACAAGACTGAAGACGAAAGATTTGTTGATTTCAACGATGAAGATGTAACATACTATCTTACTAAGTTTAAGAAAACCAACCAGAGCATGTGTATCAACATCCGTCCTATTGTCCGCAAAGGTCAAGAGATTAAGAAGGGTGAGATCATGACTGAGGGTTATGCTACTCAAGGCGGTGAATTGGCTTTGGGTCGTAACATGAAGGTTGCATTCATGCCTTGGAAGGGTTACAACTATGAGGATGCTATTGTTATTTCTGAAAGAGTTGTTCGTGAAGACCTCTTCACTTCTATTCATATTGATGAATACCAGTTGGAAGTTCGCGATACCAAACGCGGTATGGAAGAGCTTACTTCTGATATTCCGAACGTTAGCGAAGATGCTACCAAGAATTTGGACGAGAACGGTTTGATCCGTGTTGGTGCTGAAGTTACTCAGGGTGACATCCTTATCGGTAAGATTACTCCTAAGGGTGAATCTGATCCGTCTCCGGAAGAGAAACTTTTGCGTGCTATCTTCGGTGAAAAGGCCGGTGATGTTAAGGATACTTCTCTCAAGACTCCGCCTTCTGTTAAGGGTGTTGTTATTGAGAAGAGATTGTTCTCTCGCCAGATGAAAGACCGCAAGGTTAAAAATGCTGATAAACCGCAAGTTCAGAAGATTGATAAGGATTTCGAAAAAGTTGCAAACGACTTGAGAAACAAACTTATCGAAAAACTTTTTGTTCTTACTAATGGTAAAACATCTCAAGGTGTTAAGGATTATTTGAACAAAGATGTTATCGCTAAGGGTGTTAAATTTACTTTGAAGAACCTTCAGGAAGTAGAAGATTACCTCGAAATCAATCCTAACAAGTGGACTACTGACAAGAAGAAAAACGATACTATTAAGGCTTTGCTTCACAATTATGTTGTTAAATACAAAGAAGAAGAGTCAGTATATCGTCGTCAAAAATACAACTTTATGATTGGTGATGAGTTGCCTATCGGTATTATCCAGCTCGCTAAAGTTTACGTTGCAATGAAACGTAAATTGCGTGTAGGTGACAAGATGGCGGGTCGTCACGGTAACAAAGGTATTGTTTCTCGTATTGTTCGTGCTGAAGATATGCCGTTCCTTGAGGATGGTACTCCTGTAGATATCGTTCTTAACCCGTTGGGTGTGCCTTCTCGTATGAACTTGGGACAGATTTTCGAAACTGTACTTGGTTGGGCAGGTCGTACAATGGGTGTGAACTTTGCAACACCTATTTTTGATGGTGCGTCAGCAGAGCAGATTGGTGATTTGATGGAAAAGAACGGATTGCCTCGTTTTGGTAAATCTTACCTTTACGATGGTGGTACAGGCGAGCGTTTCGACCAACCGGCTACTGTAGGTGTTATCTACATGTTGAAATTGGGACACATGGTTGATGATAAGATGCACGCACGTTCTATCGGTCCTTACTCACTTATCACACAGCAACCTCTTGGTGGTAAAGCACAGTTTGGTGGTCAGCGTTTCGGAGAAATGGAGGTTTGGGCTATCGAGGCATTCGGTGCTGCAAACATCCTTCAAGAAATTCTTACTGTAAAATCAGACGATGTTGTTGGTCGTGCTAAAGCTTACGAGGCAATCGTTAAGGGTGACCCGATGCCAACTCCGGGTATTCCGGAATCATTCAACGTTTTGTTGCACGAACTCAGAGGTCTGGGCTTAAGCGTAAATCTTTCATAATTTGTAAAAAAAATTGCTGCAATTCAAGTCGGTATTATGCCGGCTTGGGTTTGCAGTTTTTAAAATATAATCTATAACAAAGGCAACGAACATGGTAGCATTTCGTAAAGACAATAAAATTAAAAACAATTTCACTAAGATTTCGATAGGATTGGCTTCTCCTGAGGAAATTTTGGAACGCTCGTCTGGCGAGGTTCTCAAACCGGAAACCATCAACTATCGTACCTACAAACCTGAGCGTGACGGTTTGTTTTGTGAGCGTATTTTCGGCCCTGTTAAAGACTATGAGTGCCACTGCGGTAAGTACAAACGTATCCGCTACAAAGGCATTGTCTGCGACCGTTGCGGTGTGGAAGTTACTGAAAAGAAAGTAAGACGTGAGAGAATGGGACACATTCAATTGGTTGTTCCGGTTGCTCACATTTGGTATTTCAGAAGTCTTCCTAACAAGATTGGTTACCTTCTTGGTTTGCAGACTAAGAAACTCGATTCTATTATATATTACGAAAAATATGTAGTTATTCAGCCGGGTGTTAAAGCTGCTGACGGTGTCAACAAGCTTGATTTCCTTGCTGAAGAGGAATATCTTGATATTCTCGACTCTTTGCCAAAAGACAATCAGCTTTTGGAAGATTCAGATCCTAACAAATTTATCGCCAAGATGGGTGCTGAGGCTATTTACGACCTCTTGAAAGAAATCAATCTTGACGAATTGGCTTATACTCTTAGAGACAAGGCCAACAAGGAAACTTCTCAACAACGTAAACAAGAAGCTCTCAAGAGACTTCAGGTTGTACAGATGTTCCGTTCTTCACCTGAATCCAACCGTCCTGAATATATGATTCTTAAAGTTGTTCCGGTGATTCCGCCAGAGCTTCGTCCGTTGGTTCCGCTTGATGGCGGACGTTTTGCTACTTCGGATTTGAATGACCTCTATCGCCGTGTTATCATCCGTAACAACCGTCTTAAGAGACTTATTGAGATCAAAGCTCCTGAGGTAATCCTCCGCAACGAAAAACGTATGTTGCAAGAAGCTGTTGACTCTTTGCTTGATAACTCAAGAAAATCTAATGCTGTAAAATCTGATGCTAACCGTCCGTTGAAGTCTTTGTCTGACTCTTTGAAAGGTAAAGCTGGTCGTTTCCGTCAGAACTTGTTGGGTAAACGTGTTGACTACTCTGCCCGTTCAGTTATTATCGTAGGTCCGGAGTTGAAAATGCACGAATGCGGTTTGCCTAAACAAATGGCATCAGAGCTTTACAAACCTTTTGTTATCAGAAAACTTATTGAAAGAGGTATTGTAAAAACCGTGAAGTCAGCTAAGAAAATTGTTGACCGCAAAGATCCGGTTGTTTATGATATTTTGGAAAACGTATTGAAAGGACATCCAATCCTCCTCAACCGTGCTCCTACACTTCACCGTCTTGGTATTCAGGCATTCCAGCCTAAACTTATCGAAGGTAAAGCTATTCAGTTGCATCCTTTGGTTTGTACAGCGTTCAACGCGGACTTCGACGGTGACCAGATGGCTGTTCACTTGCCACTTGGTAACGCTGCTGTTTTGGAAGCTCAAATTTTGATGTTGGCTTCTCACAATATTCTTAACCCTGCTAACGGTGAACCTATTGCCGTTCCTTCTCAGGATATGGTTCTTGGTCTTTACTACATGACTAAGGAACGTAAACTTGAAAACGGTAAACCGGTAAAAGGTACAGGTCTTACATACTATAGCCCTGAAGAAACGATCATTGCTTACAATGAAGGCAAAGCTGCTCTTCAAGCCGGTTGTAAAATCAGAGCAAATGTATTGGAAGGCGACGAACTTGTTAGCAAGATGATTGATACTACTGTTGGTAGAATTCTTTTCAACCAGATGGTTCCTCCTCAGGTTGGATTTATCAACGAAGTTATCAAGAAGAAAAACTTGAAAGGTATCATTTCTACCGTTATCAAACGATGCGGTATGGCTCGTGCCGTTCAGTTCTTGGATGATATCAAAGCTATGGGTTACTACCGTGCGTTCAAGGGAGGTTTGTCATTCAACCTTGAAGACGTGGTTGTTCCTCAAGAAAAAGCTTCAATGGTTCAGGAAGGTTACGATCAAGTTGACGAAATCCTTTCTAACTATGGTATGGGTTTCATCACATTCAACGAACGTTACAACCAGATTATCGATACTTGGACACAAATCAACCACAAGCTTACTGAAGCTGTGATGAAGACTCTTAGTTCAAACAACGACGGTTTCAACTCTGTATACATGATGCTTGATTCCGGTGCCCGTGGTTCTAAGGAACAGATTCGTCAGTTGTCCGGTATGCGTGGTTTGATGGCAAAACCTCAGAAATCAGGTGCTTCTTCCGGTTCTGAAATTATTGAAAACCCGATTCTTGCAAACTTCAAAGAAGGTTTGTCAGTGCTTGAGTACTTTATCTCTACCCACGGTGCTCGTAAAGGTTTGGCGGATACTGCTTTGAAGACTGCCGATGCTGGTTATTTGACACGTCGTCTTGTTGACGTTGCTCAGGACGTTATCGTAACTCAGGAAGACTGCGGTACTCTCCGTGGTTTGATTGCTACTCCGTTGCGCAAGAAAGACGAAATCGTAGAGTCTCTTGGTGACAAAGTTTTGGGTCGTACTTCAGTTCACGATGTTATTCATCCTCAAACAGGTGAAATCATTGTTCGTGCCGGTGAAGAAATCACTGATAAGATGGCTAAACTTATTGACGAATCTCCGATTGAGCAAATCGAAATTCGTTCAGTACTTACTTGTGAATCTCGTAAGGGTGTCTGCGCAAAATGTTACGGACGCAACCTTGCAACTCACAGAAAAGTTCAGATCGGAGAAGCTGTCGGTACAATCGCAGCACAGTCAATCGGTGAACCGGGTACTCAGTTGACACTTCGTACATTCCACGTCGGTGGTGTTGCGGGTGGTATTGCTGCTGATTCTACTTATACTACCAAATATGATGGTTACATCGAAATTGATGACCTCAAGACAGTTCCGTTTACAGACGAAACAGGTCGTGAAATTCAGATTGTAATTTCTCGTTTGGCAGAAGCTAAGATTATCGATACTAATACAAATATTACACTTACTACTACACCAATCCAATACGGTTCTCGTTTGTATGTTAACAGCGGTGACACAGTTAAGAAAGGTGATGTAATTTGCGAATGGGACCCGTTCAATACTGCAATCATCTCAGAATTCGGTGGTACAGTAAGTTTTGAAGATATGATTGAAGGTGTTACTTATCACGAAGAATCCGATGAACAAACCGGTTTCGCTGAAAAAGTAATCATCGAAGCAAAAGACAAAACCAAGTCTCCTTCTATTCGTATCGTAAACGACAACGGCGAAATCCTCGCTACATACAACATCCCGGTATCTGCTCACTTGATAAAAGGTGAAAACGATAAAGTTAATCCGGGTGATATCTTGGTTAAGATACCTCGTAAGGTCGGTTCTCTCGGTGACATCACCGGTGGTTTGCCTCGAGTAACAGAATTGTTTGAGGCCCGCAACCCATCCAACCCTGCTGTGGTATCCGAAATCGACGGTATCGTTACAATGGGACGTATCAAACGTGGTAACCGTGAAATCACAATTACATCACGTCTTGGTGAAGAGAAGAAATATCTCGTATCATTGTCAAAACAGATTTTGGTACAAGATCAAGACTATGTAAAAGCCGGTACTCCTTTGTCAGACGGTGCTGTTACTCCGGCAGATATTCTTGCTATCAAAGGACCTACAGAGGTTCAGCAATATATCGTTAACGAAGTACAGGAAGTTTACCGTTTGCAAGGTGTTAAGATCAACGACAAACACTTTGAAGTTATCGTTCGTCAGATGATGCGCAAAGTAAAAATCGAAGATCCGGGTGATACCAACTTCCTTGAGTCAGAAACAGTTGACAAATGGCAGTTTATGGAAGAAAACGACAGAATGTTCGGTAAGAAAGTTGTACTCGATGCCGGAGATTCTCAGACCCTCAGAGCCGGTCAGATCGTTACAGTTCGTAAACTCCGTGACGAAAACTCTGTACTCAAACGTAAAGACCTTCGTCTTGTAGAAGCTCGCGATGCTGTTCCTGCAACATCAAGCCAGATACTTCAAGGTATTACAAGAGCATCATTGCAGACTACAAGTTTCATGTCAGCCGCATCATTCCAGGAAACAACACGCGTGCTCAACGAGGCTGCTATTTCCGGTAAGGTTGATTACTTGGAAGGTTTGAAAGAAAACGTTATTGTCGGTCACTTGATTCCTGCCGGTACAGGTATGAGACGTTACGATCATATCCAAGTAGGACCTAAAGAGGCTTACAAGAACGAAGACTAATTAAAAAAAGTAATAATTCTAATTCTGTAATTTATATAAAAATTATGGCAGAAGAAAAAAAAGCGCAAATTAACATCGAGCTTTCTAACGAAGTAGCTCAAGGCATTTATACTAATTTTGCAATCATTTCACATTCAAGTTCTGAATTTGTGGTTGATTTCATTAGTCATTTGCCCGCTATGCCGAAAGCTCAAGTTAAGAGCCGTATCATCATGTCTCCTGAAAATGCAAAAAGACTTATGATTACACTTCAGGAAAACGTTTTGAAATACGAATCTGAATTCGGTAAAATCAAAAACGTAAATGGTGCAGGTTCAAACACATTGCCTTTGTTTGGTGCTAACCCTACAGAAGCATAACTTTTTTTAAGAAATATTCTTTTAATGATTTATATAAAAATTGAGCGAACGATTCCAAAAATTCTGCTCGCTCAATTTTTTATGTTTTTCAGGCAAATGCAGGACTTAATAATTATTTTATCAAAATATTTTAAAAAATAGTTTGTACTATAAAAAAAAGTCAGTACATTTGCAAGCCAAAAAATACGAAATATTTACATACAAAATGAAGAAAGACATACATCCAGAATCATATCGTTTAGTTGTATTTAAAGATATGAGCAACGATCAGACTTTTTTGACAAAAAGTACTGTTAACACAAAAGACACTATCGTACTCGACGGTGTAGAATATCCATTGGTTAAGGTCGAAATCTCTAACACATCTCACCCATTTTTCACTGGTAAGATGAAATTGGTTGACTCTACCGGTCGTGTTGATAAATTCAAAAAGAAATATGAAAAACATTATTCTACTAAAGTTGAATAATTTCTTTTATGAATTTGATAGAACTTATAAAGAAAGGTTTTCTGATGTGATATTGGAAAACCTTTTTTTGTCTAATTACTGTATTTTTTTAATTTGAATTGCATTTTAATTTATTCAGTTTACATTTATTTCATATTATTTTAAAAAAGACATACCAAATGAAAAAAATTATCTTTATCCTATTGGCAACAATGTGCCATTACACTTTTGCAAACGCTCAGAGACTTTCCAAATCGGATGTCCCTACTGAATTTGTAGGCTCGGCTAACGATGTGGCTAAGTTGTCGAATTTTGCAGCTAAATCTCTCGATGGTGATATCCTTTACAGAGAGGCTGAAGTAAATATCGATGCCGACAAACCTGCTGCTTTGGTGATTTTCCTTCACGAAGCTGCCGGCAGAGGTAACGATAATACGAAACAGATGCAGCAAGAAGGTATCTATTCTATTCTCAATTTTATGAAGAATAATGGTATCAACGGATATTTCGCAGTTCCGCAATGTCCTGAAAATCAGTATTGGGCTGTCAGCACTGATGCTGAACCTTACGCTGAAAAGGTAATGAATCTTATATATTATTATAAGAGCGAAAAAGGTGTTGATCCTAGTCGTATCTATCTTTTCGGTGTTTCTATGGGTTCTACAGGCGTTTGGGAATTGTTGAACTCTCATCCTCAAACATTTGCTGCTGCGTTGGCTGCTTCGGGTATCAGCCGTGGTACTAATGCTCTTTCTATCGCTAATACACCGATTTATTCTACTGTCGGTGAGAAGGAAGGCACTGAAAAATATCAGATTTTCCACGCTGCGATACATCAGGCTCAGTTGAACGGCGGCGATGCAAAACTCGACAAACTCAAAGGTCTCAATCATCAGGATGCTTGCGTTAAAGCATTTACTAATGAGAGACTTAAATGGGTTTTCGGTCACGTTCGTTAGTTGGTGCTTTTTTTTTAAAACATTTATAGTAAAAAAGCCTTCTGTAGAGTTTTCTTCAGAAGGCTTTTTTGTTTGTATCCTTGAAAAAATATAAATTGGCATGGAAAGATGTTGCGTTTCTATTTTAAGAAATTATTAGCAACTAAAAAGACCGAAAGCAATAAAACTGAATATTTATGCTTTCGATCTTGAGGTTTTTGTAAAAAAAATTATTTTCCGTTGCAGAAAATTATATTTGTAGGGATATTTATAAATTGTTAATATTACCGTTAATCTCTATTAATATTTCAAACTGCAACTTCTTTTATGTTTACTTACCTAATGCTTTTTTTACAGCAACTTCGATTTCAGTGCCGCGAAGTCCGCGTCTTAAAATCTTGCCGTCAGGAGCAAAAAGAATAATTTCCGGAATACCCAAAATGCCGTAAGCATCTGAGCCGGCTTTTTGAGCGTTGATGATTTGAGGATATTCAATACCGAGTTCTTTAATAGCCTCTTCGGTATCTGCAGGTTCGTCCCAAGTTGCTACGCCAAGCACTTCAAATTTGTCACTTTTGTACTTTTGGTAAATTTCAATAAGGTTTGGAATTTCTCTTCTGCAAGGTCCGCACCAGCTTGCCCAAAAGTCAACAATAACATATTTGCCCTTGCCTACATAGTCAGAAAGTTTTGTAATCTTGCCGTTGTATTCAGATTCAAAATCTACAAAATTTGCACCTTCCAGAGTTGCTTCTGATGCTTGTTTTGCCTTTTCCTCAGATTCTTTTTTCTCTTTGAAACGATTGTTGAGAGTATCGAAAAATGTTTTGAACTTACCGTTCTTTACCTCGTCGGTAGCGATATTGAGCAATTCTTCAACATTTCCGATTGTAGTCATCGAGATTACAATTGCGCCTTCGTTGTTGTTGTTGGCTTTGGCGTAATCCATAATAACATTTGTTACGCTGTCTTGAAGACGTGTAAATTTGGCATCCATTTCTTGTTCCAAGTCTTCAGTCATTTCTGAACTTTGGTATTTGTCCATAATTTTGCCGGCTTTTTCGCGAATATCTGTTACAAGAGTTTTGAAATAATTGTAGTTTTGGTAAAACTTGCTGCCTTCAATACTGTAACTTGTTTCAGTAACATCGATATTAGCAGTTTCGCCCGGTACAAAAAACATCTCAATAGCGAGATTTGTCGCTTCACCGTTTTCGTCCACTTGTACAAGACTGCCCATTACAGGTTTTGAAAGTTGTTTGCTGAATGTAAATTTACCGTCTTTTACTTTGATTGTGTCAACCGGTAATTCATTCATCTTGAATGTAGAATCGTCAGTCATCAGCACATAATACTCAGAAGCGTTGCCGGCTTGAGTACCGTTGATTGTGAAAGTATTGACCGAATCAGTTTTAGCGCATGACATCATCATTGTGCCTGCTGCGCCGAATAAAGCAATTGTCTTTATGAATTTTTTCATTTGAATTATGTTTTTAATTTTGGCACAAATATAACAATATTTTTATTGTAAAAAACTTTGTATTGGTGAATTAATATTAGAAATAGGGCGGACACATAGGTTTGTTCTCAAAAAATTGATTAATTATTGTAACCAAAATAATAAAAAACGCACCTCAAATAAGAAGTGCGTTTTTTAGTTATATTATCAAAATTCGACCTCCACCTCTACAGGTTCTACACTTACAGATTTTCCAGTGATAGGGTCATTATCAAAATTTACTGTAATTGTTAATGTGTATTTGCCTGATTTGTCGGAAGGGTGAGGAATATACAAATCAAAAAAAGACATAAACGGATTACATTTTTCATAATTAAAATCAGCAAGTTCGCCATGTTCCCAATTGTTAAATTCTTGATAATTATTATCAATATAAGGTTTTAAAGTTGCAATTCCTGCATATATTAAATCATCAATTGCAGTATTAGCGGGATGAGCAGAATTCCAATCCCTGTCACAAGAAACTGAAATTTTAGACAGCGGGTTACAACTTGCTTCGCCAATACCCCACTCATCATCATAAATCTTATATTTAGTATCATGATAATACTCACTATATTTATTGTATATTTCTCTTCTTTCGGAGTTACGGTCTTTAACATGATATACCGGCTTATTAGATTTTACGTATACACGAACTGTAATTTTGGGTTCCATATAGTCTACTGATGCTTCCAAAGAGGTGGGGATGTAATAACATACAGCGCATCCTGCATATTCATATTTATCACATGAAGAAAGTATCATCGATATCACTACTATAATTAAGATCGAAAATATAATATGTTTCATAATATTTCTTATTTTTTAGGATGAATACCGGTAGCTATATGAATTTGGAAATATTCTTTATCATGGGGAATATTATCTTGCGTTAATATTCCATCATTTATTTTATATCCGTCAGAACATTCAAAGACGCCAGCTAAATACCAGCACGTAGTCAGGTTATCTCCCCAACCCCAATTCATGTGAAAATACTCTTTTATCATGTTATATATGTTAAATTAATTCGCTTTTGAATACTTCTATTTTGTACGGCAAATATAAAAACTCTATTTTAAATTTAAAAAAATAATTGTTTAATTTAATTAAGTATATTACTTATTCTTTCTATTACATTTTATAATGTATGGTGGCAATTTATTGAAATTGATTCATTACCCCAAAAAAAAGAAACCGGGCGAAATCTTCCTCACCCGGTTTCAAAATCAACCAAATCAAATATAAATATCGTCATAAAATTTACTCTTTAATAAATTTATGCCTCCGATTTATTTTGATTATCCAAAACTTCATTATCCTCAGATTGGTTTTCAACCTCTGCTGATTTGTCTGAAGCCTTGTTCAACAGGTATTTTGACTGTTCGTAAATATCGTTCACCTTGTTGATGAACACATCATACTCGCCGTTTGATACAATACTTACACCATTTACATAGTTGATAAGATTGCAAACCGACTCAATCGCATTGTTTACCTTTTCTGCTTTCAAAGCCTTGATTCTCAAACGTTCTTCAGTACGCTGAGCATACAATTTTTCGATTTCAGCATCAAAAGTATCCAAATCCTTTACGAATTGTTTGATACCTATCAGATCCAAAGTATCGTTGCCCAAACCCTTGAGCGCGTTGTTGAAATTCTTCATGATTGTTCTCAACGAGAATAACGATTTCGCTTTTCGGATAGGATAACTTTTAGTAATTTCCTTCACCTTTCGCGAAGTCTCAGAGACGTCTGCCTCATTTCTTGTCAAAAACGCATTGCAAACATACCAGATGCTTGCCTTTGTCGATTTCAACAATCTACAATAACTGTAGATCTGTTTAGTTAATTTACTTGTTGAATTATTGTCCACCGCAGCAAGCAATTCTGCATGTTTGGTTTTCAAATCTTCAACTAAACTTAATTTGCTTTCTTTTTCCATAGAAGTTGTTGCCTCTACCAGCAAGGAGAGAAAGCTATAAAGCTCTTCTTGCTTTAATCTGCACATAGCAGATTTCGTTAATCTAATTTGTAACATAATTTATATAATTTGATGATTAAACAATTTAAAAATCATTTCAATATTGCTTACTCTTTAGATACTAATTTGTAGCAATAATCATTTGATTAATTATTTCGATACAAAGATACAAAAATAATTTCTAATATGCAAATATTTTTTTTGTAAGATATAGAAAACGATACTAATTTAGAGCCAAAATGATATTATTTTTACTTTTTTTAACGCATTACAGAACCTATAATGTGGTTTTCGGTATCAATAGTTAAATGATGTTAAATATGTATTTTGCCCAATAATTTTCTGATTATTTGTTGATAAATAGGGTATTGACTGTATAATTTTTTTTGCACAATTTTGATGTAATATAGTATGCGTTTCTTAATAAAAAACAATAGTTATTTAATAGTGTATCTTACTTAATATTGTAATTACAATTTAATTTTGTACGCGTACAAAAAAGTTTTGTCAAAGAATTTTAGTGTTTTGTACGGGTACATCGGTGCTCTGAATTTTTTCAAAAGCATTTTGTACGGGTACATCGGTGCTCTGAATTTTTTCAAAAGCATTTTGTACGGGTACATCGGTGCTCTGAATTTTTTCAAAAGCATTTTGTACGGGTATATCGGTACTCTGATTTTTTTCAAAAGCGTTTTGTACGCGTACATCGGAGTTTTGAAAAAAATCAAAAGACCACTCAACCCGTACAAAATTATTTTGTGAAAAAACAATTTGGCGCTCAACCCGTTCTCCACTCTTTTGTGAAAAAACAATTTGGCGCTCAACCCGTTCTCTACTCTTTTGTGAAAAAACAATCTGGCGGAAAACGGGTGCTGAAAGGTTTTGTAAAAAAACAATCTGGCGGAAAACGGGTGCTGAAATAAACTTCGGAGTTTTTTCATCATCGTAGAGTCCAAAAATAAATTATGACATCGTTTTTTTTGGGGTGTTAATCGATTTTACAAATTGATTTTTTTAAAATCTTATTATTATTAATAATTTTATTTTTTCATTAATTGATTTTTTTTATTTTATTATGTTTTGTTTTGCTCTAAAATACCGATTGTTAGTATAGGAAAAATGATATGTATTTGTTAGTTTTATTTTAATTAGTGCTTTACTTTTGTTTTTAAAGTAATATATTTATGAAATTCAATTTATTTATAATTACAGTTGGATTGTTTTTATCCACTGTATCTTGCAAATAATATTGACGAATTATTTTCTTATTGGAAAAGTCTTTATTAATTAACCTTATAATACAACAGCAATGAAAAAAATAGTAATTTTTGTTGTGCTTTTTATATTAGAAATTTCTAATATCATGGCACAAGATGAGGTAAAAAATAGTCATAAACCATTTTATACCGTAACATTCGGGTACAATCGCTCAAAGTTGTTGAGTTCTACTTTCTCTGATTATTATGATTGGAAATCCGGTGTAAATTTCGGAGCAAATGTTAGTTTTCCGCTTACAAAAACTTTCGGATTGCGTTCAGGTGTTTATTTTCAGCAAAAAGGTTATCTTGATGCTCAATCTGTTTCTCAAAATAAATACAGATTTGATTATATGGAAGTTCCTGTACTTGCATTATTTAATGTTCATTTCTGCAATGATTTAAGTATTGAATTTCAGACAGGAATTTATTTAGCATACGGAGTATACGGAAGTGAGGTTTGGGGATATACTATTCATGATGCAAATAATCAAGAAATATATATCGAAGAAGGTATTTTTGATATGTATGATAAATATGATTGGGGATTAAATGCTGGAATTGCTTTTAGATTCAAAAATTATTTTATTGGCTCATCAGTGGATTTTGGCGTTCCATCTATTGTAAACGATGCTCATCATTTGTGTTTAATGGGAAATGTTGGTTTTTGTTTTTGATTTTAATTGTTAAATAATTATTTGAAGCTGTCTAATTAGTTAATTTACTTAACTTGTAGACAGCTTCATTTTTTTTTCTGTATCAGGATGCCAACGAATCATCTGTTGGAATGTAAATAAAACATTTTCAGAAGTTTAGATATTTTTGTATCCGTAGTTGAAAAAAGTAAAAGCAAAAGTTGATGTTTTATTACATTTTTGTTGTATTAATTCGTTTAAAAACATTATTTTTGCAACATATTTTTTTCGATTACTTAAAATTATGAATATTATTCTTTCAGACAATCTCGAACATCGATCTGAACTTTTGCCGTTGACATTTACACGTCCTGCCGGCGACCTCAGAGTTGGAATTCTTACTATACAAGAAAAATGGCAGAAACTTACCGGTGAGCAAGTTTCTCTACTCGGTGATGACTATTTAAGAGTAAAATACAAACCTGTTTTTGCAGGTGACAATTTTGTAGTAGAATCTACTGTTTTGCCCGATGCTGATTTTGTAAACGAAGTAAAATCACTCAACAAAGGAGAAGGTATTGTTTTTAACGGCGAACTTGTAGCGGCTCGTCTCGATGATCAGGATACTGAAAAATTTTATGCTGACCGCAAGTCGCTTAATGTTAATTCCAAAGAGTATAAGGAGCTTTCTAAATTTACTCATACATGGGATATTTTTGTAGAAAACGAAAAAGAGATTGAGCGCGATTTTCATCTTGTAACAAAGGGTAGAAAAAGTGCTGAACTTTCTTCAACAAACCGTTTCTTACAAAAAGACCATATCTTTGTAGAAGAAGGTGTTAAAGCTGAATTTTCTATTATCAATCCTGACGGCGGTTATGTATATTTAGGCAAGGATTCCGAAGTAATGGAAAATGCCGTAATTCACGGTTCGCTTGCTCTGTGTGAACATTCTGTTGTAAAAATTTCTGCTAAGATATATGGTGCTACTACCATGGGACCTTATACCAAATGCGGTGGCGAGGTAAACAACGCTGTAATTTGGGGATATTCAAACAAGGGTCACGACGGATTTTTGGGTAACTCTGTTTTGGGACAATGGTGCAATCTTGGTGCCGATACCAACAACAGTAACCTCAAAAACAATTATGCAGAAGTAAAAGTATGGAACTATGCAACACATCGTTTTGTAAAAACCGGTTTGCAATTCTGCGGACTTATCATGGGCGACCATTCTAAGAGCAGTATCAATACGATGTTTAATACCGGAACAGTGGTAGGAGTAAGTTCCAACGTATTTGGAGCGGGATTTCCGCGTAATTTTGTACCGTCGTTTGCATGGGGCGGTGCAGATACTGCATACGAAACCTATCCGTTTAAGAAAGCTTTGGAGACTGCTGAAATTATGATGGCACGTCGTCATAAAGTACTCGACCAAACAGAGATTGATATATTGCAACACGTATTTGAAGAAACACAAAGTTTAAGATCACATTTCTAATTCGCTATATGAAAAACGACAACAAGTCCAATCACATAGGAATTTTGATTGCCTCTGCGCCTTCGGGAGTGGAGTCGATGAATCAGTTGGTACATATTCCGGACGATGATACACTTGAGAAAGTGGATTGGCAGAAGGTAGGACCTGAAATTCCGGTTTTGCCTTTGCGCAACAATGCATTGTTTCCGCTGGTTGTTATGCCGATAAAATCCGGAAGACCAAATTCTGTAGACCTTATAAAAAAAGCCTATAAAGAAGGAACATTTTTGGCATGTGTTACCCAAAAAGATCCGTCGCATCCGGCACCTTCGATAGATGATCTCTATCCGGTGGGCACAGTAGCTCGTATTCTCAAATTTTTGGAAATGCCCGACGGCAGTATTTCGGCTGTTATGCAAGGTGTTTACAGAATCAAGATTACGGGTGCGGGTGCAAGTTGCGATCCTGAACAGGGTTATATTACAGTAACATACAAGCCTTGTCGTGATTATTTCCCTGAGGAGGGCGACGAGGAGTTTGATGCCTTGATTGATTCTATAAAAGAAATCGGTATGGAGATTGCCAACAAGAGTGCCGAGAATGCACCTGAGTCGGTTTTCGCCATCAGAAATATACATACACCGGCATTTCTTATCAGTTTTATTGTAACAAATATCGAAATTACAGCCGAGGAGAAAAACAAACTCTTGGCACTCAATTCGGTAAAGAAACGTGCAATAGAATTGTTGGGTATGCTGTCTACCGAGCAACAGAAAGTAAAACTTCGCGGTGATATCCAAGACAAAGTAAAACGTCAGATGGATAAGCAGCAGCGAGAGTATTTTCTCAATCAGCAAATCAAGACCTTGCAAAACGAGCTTGGCGGCGATCCGAATCAGGCACTTTTGGACGAATTGGAATCAAAAGCAGAATCCAAAGACTGGCCTGAGTATGCTAAATCGGCTTTTGACAAGCAACTTGCCCGTTTGAAAACCATTAATCCGCAATCTCCGGATTTTGCTATAGAATTGTCGTATTGTCAGACTATTCTTGATTTGCCTTGGAACTATTGCACCGAAGATGATTTTACAATAGAAAGTGCTCAAAAAATACTTGATGATGATCATTACGGACTTGAGAAAGTAAAAGAGCGTATCTTGGAATATCTTGCAGTTCTGAAACTTAGGAAAAATCTCAAGTCACCGATATTATGTCTTTACGGACCTCCGGGTGTGGGCAAAACTTCGCTCGGTCGCAGTATTGCCAACGCTTTGAAACGTAAGTATGTAAGGCTTTCGCTTGGAGGCGTTTATGACGAAGCCGAGATTCGCGGTCACCGTCGTACTTATATCGGAGCTATGCCGGGACAGATTATCAAGAATATCAAGAAGGCAAATTCTTCCAATCCGGTTTTCGTGTTGGACGAGATAGATAAGATTGATTCCAATTTTCACGGCGATCCTGCATCTGCGCTTTTGGAAGTGTTGGACCCTGAGCAAAACTCTCAGTTTCATGACAATTATCTTGATTTAGATTATGATTTGTCTAACGTGATGTTTATTGCTACTGCCAACAATATCAATAAGATACAAGATGCTTTGCTCGACCGTATGGAGCTTATAGATGTATCGGGCTATGTTACGGAAGAGAAAGTAGAAATTGCCAAACGTCATCTTTTGCCCAAGATTTTGGACAATCACGGTTTGAAAAAAGATGATTTGGTATTGTCTGACGATATGATAAAGTATATTGTTAACAATTACACCAGAGAATCGGGCGTGCGCGAACTCAACAATGTATTGTCAACAATAGCACGAAAAACCGCTTTGAAAGTTGCAAGCAGCAAAAAATATAATCACGAGCTTTGCGAAGACGATGTTATAAAAGCACTTGGTAAACATAAATATTTCCATGATGAATATTTTGTAACCAGACAACCTGGTGTAATTCCGGGTTTGGCGTGGACATCGGCAGGCGGCGAGTTGCTTTATATAGAATCATTGTTGAGCAACGGCAGCGGTGTACTCAATATCACGGGCAATGTTGGAAAAGTGATGAAAGAATCAGCAGAAATAGCTCTTAACTATTTGTGTGCCAACGAGGACAATCTCGGTATCGACCACAGGATGTTCAAAGAGTTTGATTTGAGCTTGCATTTCCCTGAGGGTGCAATTCCGAAAGATGGTCCGTCGGCAGGTATTACGATTTTTACATCTCTTGCATCGTTGTATACACAGCGACCTGTAAAACCTCGTATTGCAATGACCGGAGAACTTACACTTTCGGGACGTGTTTTGCCGGTAGGAGGTATAAAAGAAAAGATACTTGGTGCCAAACGTGCCGGTATCAAAAAAATCTTTATGTCGGAAGAAAACAGAGCTGATATTGAGGAAATAAAACCGATGTATCTCAAGGGTTTAACTTTTGTTTATGTAAAAAATGCAATGGAGTTGATACCGCTTGTATTGGAAAAATCGCAAGTGGAAAATCCTGTAAAACTAAAGGAGAAACCCAAAGAAAAGGAAAAAAACAATTAAGAAAAAAATACATAAAGCGTATAGCTGAAAAACAAATATGTGGATACCGATTAGAACCTTGTATATGAATGAGATGAAAGTGGAAGCAAGGCTCAAGGAATTGGGTTTTGAAACTTTTATCCCGATGCGGTACGATGCACCGGATCTTGCTCCAAAAGAGGAGAGATGTACTTATCCATTGGTGCCGGCTATTCATAATTTACTGTTTGTTCATCATGATTATAGTCGGGATTGGTGTTTGGGTTTATTGAAACAAGTGGATTATCCGATTAGTTTCATAAAAAAAGAGCGCGACGGCAACGATTATGCAGTGGTGCAAGATGCAGAAATGGAGATGTTTATAAAATTCTGCAACCCTATGATTGTTGGAACACAATTCAAGACGCCGGAGGAGATACAAATAAAAGCCGGAATGTTTGTACGAGTAAAACGCGGCGAGTTGGAAGGCATTGTCGGAAAGTTTGTAAGATATCACAAACGGCATTTTATTGCAATAGAAACTTCCGGTATCTGTGCTTTGATGACAATCAGATATAGTGATGTTGAAGTATTGAAAGACGAAAATGAATAGATAATCAGTAGTTTACATACTGAAATTTTAAATAAGCAAAAAAAAAATCGAAAAGAATAAATATTTTTTTTGTTGTATTAATATCTATTTATTAACTTTGCTTTCGTAAAATCAAAAAATAATACAATTATTTAAGTCTACACTTTGTGTAGTAATATTTGTTTCATGTTATATTTATAAAAACGAAATCTTTATGGAAAATGGCGTTGTGATAACGTCATTTTTGTGTTTTTTGTCTATTTTAGACTTAAAACTTTAAAGTATTCAATTCAAAAATTCTTGGGATGCGGGCGTTGAGAAACGTTACCGCATTTTTTTATTTATCTTGTTGCATTCAATTATGTATTTTTTTGTTAACAATTATTTTGTTGGGTACGGAATTTGTTCAATAATCTAAAAAAACGGGATATTAATATCAAAAATAGTTACAAAACAGTAGCAGAAGTTAATGATATAAGAAAAAAAAATTAAATAAATATTCACTTGTTTGCTACTTCAAGAAATATTTCTATCTTTGCCCGAATAATTAAGAGTAAAATCGCTATGCCAAAAAAAGAGGGAGCTAAGCCGGAAAACTTAGATATTTTGGATTTGGAAAATATTCATGTTTACGGTGCAAGAGTTCACAATCTTAAAAATATTGATGTTACGATACCACGAAACAAACTTACCGTAGTTACCGGATTGAGCGGCAGCGGTAAGAGTTCCTTGGCATTTGACACTATATTTGCTGAAGGTAGCAGACGTTACATCGAGACTTTCAATGCTTATGCACGACAGTTTCTCGGTGGAATGGAAAGACCTGATGTTGACAAGATTACAGGTCTCAGTCCCGTAATCAGCATAGAACAGAAAAGTACCAACAAAAATCCCCGTTCTACGGTTGGTACAATTACAGAAATATATGATTTCTTGAGAGTTTGGTTTGCCAGAGCCGGTGAAGCATTCAGCTACAATACCGGTGAGCGTATGGTAAAATACAACGAAGACCAGATTTGTGATTTGATTTCAAATCATTACGGCGGTCAGAAGGTTGTAATTTTGGCTCCTGTCGTAAAAGGCAGAAAGGGTCATTACCGCGAACTCTTTGAATCTATTCGTAAAAAGGGTTATATTCAAGTGCGTGTTGACGGTAATATCAAAGATATTATCATCAATATGAAAACCGACCGTTACAAAATTCATAATATAGAAATTGTTGTTGACAAAATAGTAGTACCGGTTTCCGGCAAGAAGGATTCAGGCGGTATTGACAGGATGAAAAAGTCTGTACAAACAGCTTTGCAGCTTGGTAAAAATATTATCATGCTCTTAAATCCCGATACCGGCGAAGTTAGGTATTACAGCCGATTGTTGATGTGTCCTACTACCGGGCTTAGCTACAAAGAGCCGGCACCGCCAAACTTCTCTTACAATTCACCGTCCGGATTTTGTCCGTGCTGTAAGGGGCTTGGCGTTGTTAACAAAATAGATGTCAACAAAGTAATTCCGGACAAAAACCTTTCGATTCGCAAAGGCGGAATAGCTCCGTTGGGTAAATACACTGATAATTTTGTGTTCAGACAATTGGATGCACTTGCCGAGCGTGAGGGTTTCAGCCTTGATAAACCGATTAGTGAACTTACTGAAGAACAACTCGATATGGTTCTCAACGGTTCGGCTGAGCCTTTGGAAATGGGTTGGATGGCAAAATACGGAAGTCCCCAGACTACTTACGACGGCATTTTGAAATATTTGGTAAATGCATCGGAGGAAGAAGAATCTCAAGAACTTGTACTGAGATTTTCTACAGAAGGAATCTGCCCTGAGTGTCACGGCGACCGACTCAACAAAGAGGCTTTGAGTTTTAAGATTGGCGGTAAAAATATTGCCGAACTTGCTCAAATGGATATTGAGGATTTGCGAAATTTCCTTGATGATGTAGAAAGCAAACTTTCAGACAAGCAGAAGAAGATTTCTACCGAGATACTCAAAGAAATTAAAACCAGAGTAGGATTCATGCACGATGTTGGTTTGGATTATTTGAGTTTGTACCGAACATCAACAAGTCTTTCGGGCGGCGAGGCACAGCGAATAAGGCTTGCAACTCAGATAGGTTCAAAACTTGTAAACGTTCTTTATATTTTGGACGAGCCTTCTATCGGTTTGCATCAGCGTGACAACGACAAGTTGATAAAATCGTTGAAACAACTTCGTGACAACGGCAATTCTATCATTGTTGTAGAACACGACAAAGATATGATAAAAAATGCCGATTATGTTGTTGACATCGGACCGGGAGCCGGACGTCTTGGCGGATATCTCACTGCATCGTGTACACCAAGCGAACTCGAAAAGCTTGATACTCTGACTGCTAAATATATCAAAGGAACTCTTGATGTAGAGATGCCGGAAAAACGTCGCGAAGGCAACGGCAAGTTCATAAAACTTTTCGGTTGCAAAGGAAATAATCTTAAAGATGTTGATTTAACGATACCTTTGGGCAAAATGGTATTAATCACAGGAGTATCAGGCAGCGGTAAGTCTACATTGATAAACGAGACGTTGCGACCGATACTTACAAAACATTTCTACCGTTCGTTGCAAAAGCCGAAAGAATACGATAGGATAGAAGGTATTGAAAATATCGACAAGGTAATCGAAGTAAATCAAGATCCGATTGGACGTACACCGAGATCAAATCCTTGTACATATACCAATCTGTTTGGTGATATAAGGAATTTGTATGCCGAGTTGCCACAGTCCAAAATCATGAATTACAAGCCCGGACGTTTTTCTTTTAATGTGAAAGGCGGAAGGTGTGAGGAATGTCAGGGTGCGGGCGTAAAAACAATCGAGATGAATTTCTTGCCAGATGTTTATGTAAAATGTGATGTTTGCAACGGCAGACGTTACAACCGTGAAACATTGGAAGTAAAATACAAAGGCAAGTCGATAAGCGATGTTTTGGATATGACGATAAACCGCGCAGCCGAGTTTTTTGCCAACGTACCTCGAATCTTGAAGAAATTGCAGGCATTGCAAGGCGTTGGTATGGGCTACGTAACGCTCGGACAGTCGGCAACCACGCTTTCGGGCGGTGAGGCTCAGCGCATAAAACTTGCAACCGAGCTTTCAAAATCCGAAACAGGAAAAACACTTTATATATTGGATGAGCCTACCACGGGACTTCATCTTGAAGATATCCGTGTATTGATGAACGTATTGAATGCACTTGTAGAAAAAGGAAATACAGTAGTGATAATAGAGCACAATCTTGATGTTATAAAAGCAGCCGATTGGATAATAGATATGGGGCCGGAAGGCGGAAAAGGCGGCGGACAGATTGTAGCAGAAGGTACGCCGGAAGATATAATAAAAGCCGGCAAAGGCTATACAGCCCAATATTTGAAAAAAGAGATGAAAAAATAAAAAAATATTGCATAAATATTCGGAAAAAGTCTTTTAAATTAAAAAAATTAGGAATAAATTTGTATCGTATTAATAATTTAAAAATTTTTGTACTATGAATAACAAACAGAATCGTATCTCCTTGATTTGTCAGATAATTGAGAACGAAACAGTAAGATCACAACAAGACATCTTGGAGAAACTGGCAGAACAAGGCGTAGAGATTACACAAGCTAGTTTGTCACGTTATTTGAAAGAAATTCAGGCATCACGAATCCCTGACGGACGTGGCAGTTATGTTTACAAAATGCCTCCAACATCGGCACGAACAGTAAGCATGATAAGCAACGAAGTAATTTCAGTGGAATTTGTTGGTCCTAACATGGTGGTATTCAGAACAGACGGCGGATATGCCGATGCAGTCACCGTACAGATCGACGAAAGAAAACTTGATTTGATAGCTGGTACAGTATCCGGCGACGACACAATTTTGGTGATAATTCGTGACGGATATACAAGATCAGAAACAAGATCAATATTGATAAAAGAATTTCCATATATAAAAGATAAAATATTAAATGAATAATCTTACAAAAGCAGAACTGCTTCTTGAAGACGGCACTTGTTATCAGGGCTACTCATTCGGATATGAGGGCCCTGTAGCTGGTGAAGTGGTTTTTAACACAGCAATGACAGGCTATACAGAAAGCCTAACAGACCCTTCTTACAAGGGACAGATATTGGTTTCCACTTATCCGCTTATCGGTAATTACGGAATTCCCGGCGATGAGGTTCAGGATGGGATGCCATTGTTTTTTGAGTCTGACCGTATTCACGTACAGGCACTCATCGTTTCCGACTATTCATTTGAATACAGTCATTGGAACGCTAAAAAGTCGCTTGCCGATTGGTTGAAAGAAAACAAGGTACCCGGTATTTTCGGTATTGATACCAGAGCTCTCACCAAGCGTCTTAGAGAAAAAGGTTCAATGCTTGGTAAAATTATCATCAACAATCAAGAGCCAGAGTGGTACGACCCCAACAAAGACAATCTTGTAGCACAAGTCAGTTGCAAAGAGCCTGTTACTTACGGCAACGGCAAATACAAAGTAGTGTTAGTGGATTGCGGTGTGAAAAACGCTATTATCCGCAATTTTATAAAACGCGACGTTACGATAACGCGAGTTCCTTATGATTATGATTTTTCCAAATTGGAATACGATGGTTTGTTTATTTCTAATGGTCCCGGTGATCCTAAGATGTGTAAGCAAACCATTTCTCATATCTCAGAGGCTCTGAAGCAAGAAAAACCAATATTCGGTATTTGTCTTGGCAATCAGCTTTTGGCATTGGCTGCGGGTTTTGATACGTACAAATTAAAATACGGACATCGTTCTCACAATCAGCCGGTTTTGATGACTGGTACTGACAAATGTTTCATTACAAGTCAGAATCACGGTTTTGCAATCAACCTGCAATCTATCGATGACAATTGGATTCCTTGGTTCAACAATGTTAACGACGGCACTTCAGAAGGTATAAAACACAAGTCAAAACCATTTTTCTCGGTTCAGTTCCATCCTGAAGCTTGCGGCGGTCCTGTTGATACAGAATTCCTTTTTGATGATTTCATCGAATTAATAAAACAATATACAGGCAAATAAATCTTACTATTATGAAACTTTGGGATAAAGGATTTGATACTGAGGAATTTGTAAACCGTTTTACTGTCGGAAAAGACCGTGAAATGGATTTGTATCTTGCTCAATATGATGTCCTTGGCTGTATGGCTCATGCCAAAATGCTCAACAAAACAGGGCTGCTCTCGGATGAGGACATCAACGCGCTGATTCCGGAGCTCAAAAAAATTTACGCCAAGGCTCTTGAGGGCAAATTCGTAATTGAAGATGATGTAGAAGATGTTCATTCTCAAATAGAATTTGAACTTACAAATGCTTGCGGCGACCCCGGTAAAAAAATTCACACTGCCCGCTCTCGAAACGATCAAGTTGTTACTGCTGTAAGACTTTTCACAAGAGCTAAACTTCAAAATATTATCGAAAGTGTAAAAACATTGTTTGAAACATTTGTTTCGCTTTCCGAAAAATACAAAGAAGTATTGATGCCGGGATACACTCATTTGCAGATTGCCATGCCGTCCAGTTTCGGGATGTGGTTCGGAGCTTTTGCCGAAAGCCTTTCCGACGACCTTTGGACTCTCTTTTCTGCATGGAAAATCAACAATCGCAATCCTCTTGGCTCTGCTGCCGGTTATGGTTCAAGTTTCCCTATCGACCGTCAGATGACTTCCGATCTCCTTGGATTTGATTCTCCTGACTATAATTCTGTTTATGCCCAGATGACACGCGGCAAAGCCGAAACTGCTGTGGCTGCTGCATTGGCTCAGTTGTCGCAGACATTGGCTAAATTTGCCGCTGATTGTTGTTTGTTTATGAGTCAGAATTTCAAATTCATTTCTCTACCTAAAGAATATACTACCGGATCTTCCATAATGCCTCACAAAGCTAATCCTGATGTGTTTGAACTCATGCGCGGATATTGCAACAAGATATCTGTATTGCCGTTTGAACTCAACAGAATTACCGGAAATCTTACCACCGGATATTTCAGAGATTTGCAATTACTGAAAGAAAGTTATCTCCCGGTTTTTGAGAGAATGCAGATGTGTTTGGATTTTATGACATTTATATTACCCAAAATAAAGCCTGCTGAAGATATTCTCAAAAACGAGATGTATCAACCGATTTTTACAGTAGAGGCTCTCAATGAATATGTTGTAAAAGGTGTACCGTTCCGCGATGCCTACAAAGAAGTCGGGCATCAGGTAATGGAAGGTAAATTCCATTGGGACAAGCCGTTGAATCATACTCATATTGGAAGTATCGGTAATCTTTGCAACGATAAAATTCAGGAAAATTTCAATAGTATCTACGCACATTTCCAATTCGATAAGGTGGAAACTGCAATAGAAAACTTGTTGAAGTAAAAGAATAATAAAACTTAATCCTGACAATAAAATTGACAATTATTTCATACGATCATGAAATTTAACGACATACACAAAGTGCTGCTCCTTGGTTCGGGAGCTTTGAAAATCGGCGAGGCCGGCGAATTTGACTATTCCGGCTCGCAGGCCTTGAAAGCCCTCAGGGAAGAAGGCATCGAAACCGTCCTCGTGAACCCTAATATCGCGACGGTTCAAACTTCGGAAAATGTGGCTGACAAAATATATTTTCTGCCCGTAACTCCCGAATTTGTTGAAAAAGTAATCGCTAAAGAAAGACCGGACGGCATTTTGTTGTCTTTTGGCGGTCAGACTGCACTTAACTGCGGTGTTGCTTTGCATCGTCAAGGTATACTCGAAAAATATAATGTTAAGGTAATCGGTACTCCTGTTGAGGCGATTATTGATACAGAAGACAGAGATATTTTTAATCAAAAACTTGCAGAGATTGATGTTAACTTTACAAAATCTCATGCTACTGAAACTGTAGAAGAAGCATTGAAGGCAGCAAACGAACTCGGCTACCCGGTAATTCTTCGTGCGGCATACGCACTTGGCGGTTTGGGTTCTGGTTTTTGTAACAACGATGATGAACTCAAGGCTTTGGCTTCTAAGGCTTTTACATATTCCAATCAAGTTTTGGTTGAAAAATCGCTCAAGGGTTGGAAAGAAATTGAATACGAAGTAGTTCGCGACCGTTACGACAATTGTATTACTGTTTGTAACATGGAAAATTTCGACCCGCTTGGTATTCACACCGGCGAAAGTATCGTTGTTGCACCGTCTCAAACTCTTACAAACTCTGAATTCCATAAACTCAGAGCCATTGCAATTAAAATTATCCGTCATATCGGAATTGTTGGTGAATGTAATGTTCAATATGCACTCGATCCTAATTCAGAAGATTATCGTGTAATTGAAGTTAACGCAAGACTTTCACGTTCATCGGCTTTGGCATCTAAGGCTACAGGATATCCGTTGGCATTTGTTGCTGCAAAACTCGGTCTTGGTTACGGCTTGCACGAGCTGAAAAATACTGTAACAAAAGTTACAACAGCTTGTTTTGAACCGGCTTTGGACTATTGCGTAGTTAAGATTCCGCGTTGGGACCTCAATAAATTTGTGGGCGTAAGCAAGGAAATCGGCTCGGCAATGAAATCGGTCGGCGAAATTATGGCTATCGGACGATCTTTTGAAGAAGCAATTCAAAAAGGTCTTCGTATGATTGGTCAAGGTATGCACGGTTTGCTTGGTAACAAACATATCGATGATATTTCAAAAGAGCTTACCGAACCTACTGATATGCGTATCTTTGCAATTGCCGACGCTTTTGCAAATGGTTTTAGTGTTGACAAAATACATGACCTTACAAAAATTGATAAGTGGTTTATTTGCAAGCTCAAACATATTTTCGACCTTGGTGAAGAACTCAAGAAATTCAACAAGATTGAAGAACTTTCCGACGAATTCCTTCTTGAAGTAAAGAAAGCCGGATTCTCTGATTTCCAACTTGCAAAACTCGTTTACAAGCATACTAAAGTTGATATCACTTCTGATATGATGCTTGTAAGAGATTATCGTAAAAAACGCGGTATCACACCGTTTGTAAAACAGATAGATACATTGGCTGCCGAATATCCGGCTCAGACAAATTATCTTTATGTAACATACAACGGCTCTGAACATGATATTGATTTCTATGACGACAAAAAATCTGTAATTGTACTTGGTTCAGGTGCTTACAGAATCGGAAGTTCAGTAGAATTCGATTGGTGCGGTGTAAATGCAATTAATACAATCCGTAAACGCGGCTACCGTTCTATTATGATTAATTACAATCCGGAAACCGTTTCTACAGATTACGATACTTGCGACCGTTTGTATTTTGATGAACTTTCATTTGAGAGAGTTTTGGATATTTACGACCTTGAAATGCCTATGGGTGTGGTAGTTTCTACAGGTGGTCAGATTCCGAACAACCTTGCAATGCGACTTTATCAAGTAAACGTTCCTGTACTTGGAACTTCGCCTCTAAACATCGATAAAGCTGAAGACCGCAACAAATTCTCTGAACTTTGTGACAAATTTAATATCGATCAGCCGCGTTGGAAAGAGCTTACCAAGATAGAAGATATCATGACATTTGCCGACGAAGTAGGATTCCCGCTTTTGATTCGTCCTTCTTACGTACTTTCCGGTGCTGCTATGAGCGTGGTAAGCAACAAAACCGAGCTTGAACATTTCTTGAAACTTGCTGCTACAGTTTCTAAACAGTATCCTGTAGTTGTAACACAGTTTATTGAAAATGCCAAAGAAGTGGATTTTGATGCTGTAGCTCAAAACGGTGAACTTATAATCTATGCAATTTCAGAACATCAGGAATTTGCAGGAGTTCACTCCGGCGATGCTACAATGCTTTTCCCGCCGCAGAAACTTTATGTAGAAACAGTCCGCAGAATAAAACATGTTGCAAAACTTCTTGCAAAACAACTTGAAATTTCTGGACCGTTCAACATGCAGTTCCTCGCTAAGGACAACGATATCAAAGTAATAGAACTTAACCTTCGTGCTTCACGTTCATTCCCGTTTGTATCAAAAGTTCTCAAGACAAACTTTATTGAGTATGCTACAGATATTATGTTGGGAATAAAAGTAACACCACCGGCAAAAACATTGTTTGACCTTGAATATGTCGGCATAAAAGCACCACAATTCTCATTCTCACGTCTTGCGAAGGCAGACCCGATTTTGGGAGTTGAAATGGCTTCTACAGGCGAGGTTGGTTGCTTGGGTGAAAATTATTACGAGGCTATTCTAAAATCAATGCTTTCAGTGGGTTACAAGATTCCGAAGAAAAATATTTTGATTTCTTCCGGACCTATGAAAGACAAAGTACAGCTTCTCGGACCTGTTCAGGCATTGAAAGAAAAAGGTTTCAACATCTTCTGTACCCGCGGAACTTCCAATTTCTTCCACGAAAACGGTATTGAAACTTCAATCCTCAATTGGCCGGACGACGACCGTAAGCCGAATATTGCGGATTATATTCGTGACCATAAGATTGATTTGGTTATCAATATTCCGAAAAACCTTTCAAAAACCGAATTGGACAAGGATTATGTAATCCGTCGTATGGCAATTGACTTCAACATCCCGTTGTTGACCAATGCTCGTCTTGCAAGTGCATTTATCATGGCATTTACAAAATATTCGGTTGATGACCTTCAGATCAAGAGTTGGAACGAGTATTCTAACAACTTGTAATCACCGGTAAATTTTTACTATAATTCTCTATAAGCAGGGAAGTGCTGATATAAATTTCAGTATTTCCCTGTTTTTTTTATTCAAGATAATTTAGTTTTCCAGTATTGATTTATTTTTGAATTTAAAAATATTTCAATTTTTTATTTGGGGTTCAAAAAACTTTTTTATATTTGCCTTTGGAAATTCGGCTCTATATACCCGTTTTCCGACATAAGACATTTTACGAAAGCGTTATGCTTTTCTTGCAACAGAAACCTGAGAAATTTCTAATAAACAGCAAGAGAATGCATAGCGGTTTCGCCTATCATATATAGGCGTGAACTGCTATAATTGTATCTTTGCTGTTAGGTAATTCTCAGGACCTCTGTTGCGGATATGATTGTAAGTGTATGCGGTTCGCGCTTTCTTTTTATTATCTACAAATACCTTTTCTGGGCTGCAAAAAGGAACAATCTTTAAAATTATGAAAAAACTATTAATTCTTTTGGTGTGCATTATTGGCAGTTTATCTGTTTCAGCACAAAATGAAAGCACTGATTATCTCACAAGAGGATATCGTGGTTTCGCAGAAATGGGATTGCGTCCTTTGATTTCAGAGCCTGATTTTTCAAGTTCTGCAATTACTACGATTCATGGATATCATTCGGGGTATGGATTTATTGGAGGAGGTTTGTCGATACAACCTTATTCGTTCAGTTATCGAGGTGAAGATTATTCATTTTCTGAAACAGCAATTTTTTTTGATAGTCGTCTAGAACTTCCTAAAAAAATTTCTCCTTTTATAGATACAAGAATTGGCTTTGTTGCTGGTGATTTTTCTGGTTTTTATTTAGCACAAGCTGTTGGTGTCAGATTCCTTCGTTTCAGTTTATCAATCGGTTATGAGGATGAGTGGTTTTCTTCTTTTGAAATTGATGGTGTTAATTATGATTTGGAAGAGAAGATAACAATGAAATCTTTGATGTTGAATTTTACTGTAGAATGGGGAGCTCGTAAAAAATAATTTATAACTATGTTTAGGTTATAAAATTATTATATGACGAAATTAAATTAAAAAATCCACGGAAAAATATTTCTTTTCGTGGATTTTTTTAATTAATTTAAATCTTTAGAATTTTTCATTATTGATGATATTAACGAAAAGAAGTTTACAAGGCATAAAGAGTTATAATTTAATAGATTTAAGATATTTCGTTGAGTTGTTGTGCTTTAATTTTATAATCTTTGCGGGGATATTCAATATTTTTTTCAAAAATCCAAATATTTAAATCGTCGTTTTTTATAAAAATCCAAATATTTAAATCGTCACTTTTTATAAAAATCCAAACATTTAAATTTTTGATGTCCGAAAATACAGTACAAATAAAAACAAAAAAGGATAGCCATTTGTTATTGACTATCCTTAATTTTATTTTGGTGTAGTGAAAATTCTATTAGTTGATAGGAGGGAGGGTTTTCTTAACCTCTTTCTCTTCGTAGGATTCTATGATATCTCCAACTTGAAGATCGTTGAATCCTTGGATATTCAAACCGCATTCTGTTCCCATCGGTACTTCTTTAGCATCGTCTTTGTAGTGTTTGAGTGATGCAAGTTCACCGTTGAAAATTACAATACCGTCTCTTACTACGCGGCATTTGTTTGTTCGGATGATTTTTCCTTCTTTTACCAAGCAACCGGCAATTGTACCAACTTTGCTGATTTTGAATAATTGTTGTACTTCGGCAGTACCGGTTTGTTCTTCTTTGAGTTCCGGTGCCAAAAGTCCTTCCATAGCATCGCGAACATCATCAATAGCGTCGTAAATGATTGAGTACATCTTGATAGAAATACCCTCTTTTTCAGCAAGTTTCTTTGCACTGGCAGCCGGACGTACTTGGAATCCGATAATCAATGCGTTGGATGCACTTGCCAACAAAACGTCGCTTTCTGAAATCTGACCTACTGCTTTGGCGATTACTTTTACTTGAACTTCTTCTGTTGAAAGTTTTTCCAAAGAGTCTGTCAAAGCTTCCACTGAACCTTGAACATCACCTTTGATGATGATATTGAGTTCTTGGAAGTTACCGATAGCGATACGACGACCGATTTCTTCGAGAGTAACGTGTTTCTGAGTACGAGCACCCATTTCACGTTCCAACATACCGCGTTGATTTGCTTTTTCGCGTGCAGAACGTTCGTCAGGCATTACTTTGAACTTGTCACCGGCAACAGGAGCACCGTCAAGACCTAGAATTACCGCAGGCTCAGCGGGTCTTGCTTCTGTAATTTTTTTGCCACGTTCGTTGAACATCGCTTTGATTTTTCCTGAGTGACTTCCTGCCCAAACTACGTCGCCTACTTTGAGTACACCGCCTTCTACAATTATTGTTGCTACAAAACCGCGACCTTTATCCAATGACGACTCAATAATAGAGCCGATAGCTGGTTTGTGATAGTTGGCTTTCAGTTCAAGGATTTCTGCTTGCAAAAGTATGAGATCCAAAAGTTTGTCAACATTGATACCTTTTTTTGCAGAGATGTCCATAGAACCGTATTTACCGCCCCAATCTTCTACCAAGAAATTCTTGTTAGCGAGGGCTTCTTTTATTTTGTCGGGATTAGCGCCCGGTTTGTCTATCTTGTTGATAGCAAAGATAATTGGAACGCCGGCAGCTTGAGCATGAGCAATAGCTTCCTCGGTTTGAGGCATGATACTGTCGTCGGCTGCTATCACGATTACAGCGATATCGGTGATTTTAGCACCGCGGGCACGCATTGCAGTAAAAGCTTCGTGACCCGGAGTATCGAGGAATGTGATATGTTTGCCGTCAGGAAGTTCCACATTGTAAGCACCGATGTGCTGAGTGATACCGCCTGCTTCACCTGCGATAACGTTGGTATTGCGGATATAGTCAAGCAACGAAGTTTTACCGTGGTCTACGTGACCCATGATAGTTACGATAGGAGGTCTTGGTTCAAGATCTTCCGGATTTTCGTCTTCAGAATCATCGGTTACTTCGGCATCAGCATCGATATATTCTACGTCAAAACCAAATTCGCTGGCGATTACATCAATAAGGTTTGCATCAAGTCGCTGATTGATAGAAACAGCTTCACCAAGGTCGAATGCAGTTGCAATTACTTGGTTTACTTGTACATCCATCAATGTTGCAAGTTCGTTAGCAGTAAGGAACTCTGTAACTTTGAGAATCTTTTTCTCTTGCTCTTCTTGAGCCTCCAATTCAGCAGCTTTGGTACGAACTTCTTCACGTTTTTCACGACGGCGTTTTGATGCTTTAGTTTTACCTTTGCTACCCTGAAGTTTTGCAAGAGTTTCTTTTATCTGTTTGTTAACATCTTCTTCAGTAAGTTCAGGTAGAGGTTGACGACGGTTGTCTTTGCCTTTTCCGCCTTTGTTGAAACGGTTTTCACTTTTTCCGCCGTTGTTGTTGCGTTCGCCGTCCTTGTTGTTACGGTCGAATTTACCATCTTTGTTACCGCCGCCTTTTTGGTTGCTGCGATCTTTGTTTCCTTTGCCTTCTTTTTCGCCTTGACCTTCTTTGTTGTGACGTTTTTTACCTTCTTTAGGTGTTTCAGAGCCTTTTTCAGAGATGTCAACGCGCTCTTTGTCAATACGTTTACGTTTTTTCTTACGTTTTGACTTTTTGTCGTCGGCAGTCGGAAGTTCTATTTTACCCAAAACAGTAGGACCGGTAAGTTTAGAAGTATTCGGACGGAAGATGTCGTCTTCTTCTTCGTCTACAGAGTTGTCGGTTTCCGGAGCTGCCGGAATTTGCTCTGTTTGTTTTACTTCAGGTTTCGGTTGTTCCTGTTTAGGCTGCTGTTGCTGAGCTTGTTTTTGTTTTTCAGCAGCTTGTTTAGCAGCTTGTTGGTTATCCTTCTGACGCTGTTCGCGTTCCTGCTGTTTTTCGCTCTTTGATTTTTTGTCAGGGCGAGTTTTGGTATTTATACTATTCAAGTCAATCTTACCCAAAACCTTGAAGTTTTGACCTTCCGAAGGTTTGTTTTGTGCAGCTTTTGGCTGAGGATTGTTGTCCTTTTCTTCAGGAGTTTCTTGTTTCTTTACTTCTTGTGGTTGTGAGTTCTGATTGCTTGTTGGTTTGGCGTTTTTGTTTTTGTCCAAATCAATTTTGCCTAACACTTTAACTTCCGCTTTGTTTGGAACTTGATTAGTGTTTTCAGTTTTCTCTGCTTGTTTTTTCGCTTTGGTTTCTGCTGAGATAGCTTTTTTTCTTTCTTTTTCGATCTCAGCCTGCTTTTCCATTTGTTTCTTTGCTATAATATCCGAGCTGAACTCTTTAACGAGAATATCGTACTGTTTCATATCGATTCTGTGATTAGGGTTGTTTTCTACTTCAAAACCCTTTTTCTTCAGAAAGTCAACGATAGTAGATACTCCGACGTTGAGCTCTTTAGCAACTTTGTTTAATCTTATTTCTTTGTTCTCTTGTCCCATACGGAAAATTAAAGTTAATCGGCGTTAAATTAATTAATCTTGTATTTGTAATTTTTTTGTTGACTGTTTTTTTTTCAGTTTTACAAATACTATTCAAATTCTGCTTTGAGGATTCTTATAACGTCATCAATAGTTTCCTCCTCAAGGTCAGTACGTTTTACAAGTTCGTCTTTCGGGATATTGAGTACGTCTTTAGCGGTATCGCAACCGATATTTTTGAGAGTATCAATAATCCAAGTTTCGATTTCGTCAGAGAATTCTTCCAAATCAACGTCTTCTTCGCCTTCTTCGATATCTCTGAAAATTTCGATGTCATAACCTGTTAATTGTCCTGCCAATTTGATATTCGAACCGTTTCGTCCAATAGCTTTGGACACTTCTTCCGGAATGAGGTAAACTTCGGCTTTTTTGGTAGCGTCGTTTACTTTGATATCATTGATGATAGCAGGGCTGAGAGTACGTTGGATATACAGTTGGCTGTTGTTGCTGTAGTTGATAACGTCGATGTTTTCGTTTCTAAGTTCGCGGACAATACCGTGAATTCTGGAACCTTTCATACCGACGCAAGCTCCAACCGGGTCGATTCTGTCATCGTAGCTTTCCACTGCCACTTTAGCTCTTTCTCCCGGTATACGTACAATCTTCTTGATAGTAATCAAACCGTCGAAAATTTCAGGAACTTCAAGCTCGAAAAGTCTTTCCAAGAAAGCCGGAGCAGTTCTGGAAAGAGTAATAATCGGGCTGCCGTTTTTCATTTCTACAGTATTGATAACAGCTCTGAGGTTGTCGCCTTTGTGGAAGAAATCGCTTGGTATTTGTTCCTGTTTCGGCAAAGACAATTCGTTGCCTTCGTCGTCCAGTACGAGAATTTCTTTTTTCCAAACCTGATATACTTCGCCAGTAACAATTTCACCAACTCTGTTTTTGTATTTTTCGTAGAGTTTTTCTTTTTCGAGTTCAAGGATTTTTGCGGTGAGGTTTTGTCTGAGCGTAAGAATAGCGCGGCGACCGAAGTCCTGAAATTTTACTTCATCAGTTACTTCTTCGTCGATTTCGTAATCTTCTTCTATTTTCTTAGCGTCAGATATTGAGATTTCAAGATTTGGGTCTTGTACATCTCCGTCCTCTACTACAACACGGTTTCTCCAAATTTCGAGATCGCCCTTGTCGATATTTATAATGATGTCGAAGTTTTCGTCTGTGCCAAATCTTTTAGCAAGTATATTCCTAAATACTTCCTCTATTACACGCATCATTGTTGCGCGGTCGATATTCTTTTGCTCTTTAAATTCGGCAAAGGATTCTATCAGATTGTTGATTTCCATATTTCCGACTAAAATATAATTATGTTATTTAAACGTAATTTTTAACTTTACACTTTTGATGTCGATAAAGTTCAAAGTTTGCTGTGTTGTAACTTTTACTTTTTTACCGTTTTGTTTTTCGTTGTGACTTTGTTCTATTGTCACGCCGTTGTCGTCAGCTGTTACTATTTTACCTTTGAGCTTTTCGCCGTCATTCATTAGTATGTCAACTTCCTTGCCAATGTTTTTGAGATATTGTCTTGTAATTCTCAAAGGCTCTGTAAGACCGGGACTTGATACTTCAAGTTCGTAATCTTCTTTTTCTCTGTCCATCAGTCCTTCGAGTACCCGGCTGATTTCTCCGCATTGGTCTATGGTGATTCCCGCGTCGGTATCTGCCTTTATTGATATTACATTATCTTTGGTTACTTTGATATCTACAATAAAATATTGGCTAAGTTCTGGTGCTTGTTCGAATAATTCTTGTACTTGTTGCGCTGAAATCATTTTTCAAATAAAGTTGAATAATAAAAAGAGGGGATTATATGGTCCCCTCTATCTTATTTTTTGTTGCGTTGCAAAATTATGTATTTTGTTTTAATATTCCAAAATAATTGTTGCTTTTTTTTGAAATTTATGATTTTACGTGTTTTTTTTAGCAATTATTTCGGTTGTTCTACGCCGTAGATTTCGTTGATTACGGTTTCGTATTTTTGTGCAATTACTCGGCGTTTTAGTTTCTGAGTTTGTGTAAGTTCGCCGCTTTCTGCGCTCCATACGTCGGTTACGAGTCGGAATTTGGCTATTTGTTCTACTTTGCCGAGGGTTTTGTTTACTTTCTGTATTTCTGAATCTATCAGTTTTATTACTTTTTCGTTTTTTACAAGTGCTTCCGGCAAAAGATTCGGTTCGCCTTGTTGCTCCATGTAGATTTTCAACGCTTCAAAATTCGGTGATATGATTGCTGAGGCAAATTTTTGGCTTTCACCTACAATACACAATTGTGATATATAAGGTGATTCTTTGCATTTGCCTTCTATCATTTGCGGCGCGATGTATTTACCTGACGATGTTTTGAATACATCTTTCTTCCTGTCAGTGATATGCAAAAAGTTTGGTGCAGAGATGTATCCGATATCACCTGTACGGAAATATCCGTCTTCGGTCATTACTTCGCTTGTAGCTTCAGGATTTTTGTAATATCCTTTCATTACGTTCGGACCTTTTACAAGAATTTCGCCGTCTTCTGCTATTTTTACATCTTCGTTGCTTACGATTGGTCCGCAAGAAGAGAATTTGTGATGATTGATATCAGCGTGAGCAATAATCGGTGAAGTTTCTGTAAGTCCGTAACCTTCACATACTTTGATTCCGGCACACCAGAGCATACGGCTGAGGTTTGGTGATATTGCAGCACCGCCGCAACCAAAGAATTTCATCTCGCCGCCAAAGAAATCTTCTCTCCAATGTTTGTAAACGAGTTTGTCCAAAATCATGCGTTCGATATTGTAGAAGAATCCGTTAGCATTGTTGTGCTCAAATCTTTGACCGAGTTCTACGGCTTTGTTGAAAAGTTTTTTCTTCATGCCGGTAAACTTTGCACCTTCTTTCATGATTCCTTCTACAATTTTTTCAGCTACACGCGGTACAGTGTTGCAACCGTTGGCTTTTATTTCGCAAAGGTCTTTTACAATTGTTCCGAGATTTTGTGCGTAATAGATACCGATTCCGAGATATTGGTACATGTAGTTGAAACATCTTTCGTATACGTGACAAAGCGGAAGTATTGACAATACTTTGTGAGTATGATTGAGACCGAGGATATTGCAAGCACCTTGGAAATTGCTACAGAAATTCTTGTGAGTAAGCATTGCACCTTTGGAAAGTCCTGTAGTTCCCGAAGTATAAATTATAGAACAGAGGTCGTCTTCTTTTACATCTTTTTTAGCTTTCTCAAGTTCTTCTTTGTAGTATACTTCGCTTTTTTTACCAAGTTCCAAAACGGTGTTCCAATTTTCAACACCATCTATTTGGTTGAAAGAATATACTTTTTGTAATGACGGTATATTGTTGACAACTTGACTTACTCGTCTCCAAGCTACAGCATCGGATATAAATGCGAATTTAGCTTCGCAGTGATTGAGCATAAAATCATAATCCTTGCTGCTGATTGTCGGATAAACAGGAACGTGAACTGCACCGGTCATAGCGATAGCCATATCAATATAATTCCATTCAGGTCTGTTGTTTGATACAGTAGCAATTTTATCGCCTTTTTTAACGCCTAACGCCAAGAGTCCGTATGCCAAATATGTGGCATTTTTCTTAAACTCTTCTGTGCTGATCTGATTCCACTGTCCGTCAACTTTGGCTGCCAAGCAATCCTTGCGAGGAAATTTTTCCAAAGCGTAGTCTAATAGATCAAATGTTCTTGTTACGTTCATAATTTATTGTGGTTTTTAATTGTTCTCTTGATTAATAATTTTTTCTGCCGCAAAGATAAGAATAATTTTTCGAATTTTTTTCACGGTCGAAAAATATTTTTTTTGTTAATTTTCATTTAATTAGTTGTATTGTAAGGGGTTGAAATGAATTTAAATATTCGAAAATTTTTAGAATTTATTTTAAAATCGAATTTATTCGAGGCTTTTTGTTCTTCATTTTTAATGTTTACAACACAAAATGATGCAATTATTTATCAAATTTGTGGTAATTTTTCGTTTTTTTCGATTTTTTGAAATTTTATAATTTTTGTCGGGTTTGATTTCGGATTATATCTTGTAACAAAAATTGATTGTAAAATCTTTATTCGCCCCTCGCAAGTAAACCTTTTATGATTTAGTATCAATTATTTACATCGTTTTTGGAGCGGACATTTTTTTATGGTGCGGACATCGTGGAGGACGGACCTTTATATAATGGTGTATTTACATCTCAAATTTTTTTGCGCGGAGTTGCACGAAAAGAAATTAAATTAGCTTTGTCCGAAAGTAAGAGATGTCACAAAAGATAATTGATGTTAAAAAAAAATAAAGGCCACCGGAAATAATCCGGCAGCCGTGTTGGTATGCAAAAATTAAGTATATTCTTATTTTGTTTCTTCAGCTGATTGGTCTTCCGGTTTTGAAAGTTTTTTAGAACGTGTAGAAGTTCTTTTCTTGGTTTTGATTTCGCCGCCTTCTTCAGCAGCCGGAGTTTCTTCGTCAGTTTTCTTTGTAGCTTTTTTACGAGTTTTTTTAGGTTTTTCTTCAGCTTGAGCCTCAGCAGCTTCTGCCGGTTTTTCTTCTTCAGCTTTTGTTTCTTCTTCAGCTTTTTCAGATTCGTCAGCCTCGCCGTCTACAAAACCTTTTTCTACCAAAATATTGTACCAAGCGTAAGCACGTTTGATATCCGAAAGAAATACTCGGTCGGTGTCCCAGTTAGGAAGAGCTTTAGAGAAAAGTTGTGTAAGTTCTTCATTTGAAGCTTTTTTAGGATTGAATGGAGTTTTAGTACCGTTCAATGCTTTGTAAAGATTTCTATAAACTTCAGAAAGTTTTGTGTCACCGTCTGTTGTATATATAGAGATATCTTCCAATGCGCTAATTCTTGAAGTCGCAAATGCAAGGCAACGTTTGCCGTCTACGATAGACTCTACGATTAAACCATTTTTAGCTTGTGCCACGTGTTTGTACAAACCTGGGTATGTGGCGATTGATAGAATACCTTTTAAATTCATTTTATGTAATTTTTGAAACTAAATTGAGATTGCAAAGATAAAAAAAATCTGCTGCTTTGAAAAAAAACTTTCAACTAAAATTTTATTGATTTATCTTTGCAACAAATTTAGAAATTAAAATTTAATATTGGAAATAAAACAATGAAAAAATGTTTTTTAATTACCAAAGCTTTTGCATGTGCTTTGTCCTTGACAGCTTTGGTTGGCTGTGGTAGCCAGTCAAACTCTAATGGTGCTGCTTCAAACGGCTCTGCTTCAAATGGTTCCGGCGATATCGCTTTTGTTTACATCGATAGTCTTGTAAATGGATATGATCTCTACAATGATGAAGCTACTAAACTTATGGCTAAACAAAATCAGTATGAACAAGAACTTAACAGCAAGGGTAAATCCATCGAACGCCGTATGATGGAATTGCAAAAAAATTACGAAAACAAGCTTGTTACTCCTACAAGAGCTCAGGAAATCGGTCAACAACTTCAGGTTGAACAACAGAAACTTCTTCAACTTAGAGATCAACAATCTATGGAACTTGCTGACGATCAAGCTCAAATCATGGGTCGCGTTGGTGATTCTATCAAAAATTTTATCAAAGAATTTAATGCTGACCACAAATACAAATTTATTTTGAGTACACAAGGCAGTTCTACTTTGCTCTATGCAGATCCTGCTGCTGATATTACTAATGTTGTTCTCAAAGAATTGAACAATCGTTATAATAAAAACGATGGAGCATCTGCTGTAGCTCCTGCTGCTGATTCTACTGCTGCAAAATAATTTTACTTTATTAATAATTAAGCACTCTGATTCTGATTTTTCAGGGTGCTTTATTTTTTTTTACAGTTTTTATCGTTTATGCAAAATTTTTTCGATACATATTTTCTGAGATACAACGTTTTCCCGGCTCATATTTCACAAGTTCCACATCCGGAACTCAAACTTATTGTAATAATTCCGTCTTACAACGAGCCTGATATTGAGCCTACTCTAAAATCGTTGCTAAATTGTAAACCTACAAAATTTCCGGTGGAAGTAATTGTAGTAATCAATTCGCGTGAAAACGATTCTGAGGATGTAATCCGTCAAAACGAATTTACAATCAGTCAGATAGAAAAAGTAAATTCTCAGAAAATGCGTAACGATATCAATATTTATTATTGTCGTGAAGAGCGTTTGCCGCGAAAACATGCGGGAGTGGGTTTCGCACGAAAAATTGGTATGGACGAGGCTGTAAGAAGATTTGCTCAAATCGGTAATTCTGAGGGTGTTATTATAAATTTTGATGCTGACAGTACTTGTAATTACGAATATCTTTACGAGATCGAAAACTTTTTTTTGCATCATCCCAAGGCCGAGGCAGTTTCAATTTATTTTCAGCATGATATTGATTCTGAGGAATATCCGGAGTTTAACAGAATTGCAATTGCAAAATACGAACTTTACATGCGGTATTATATTTTGGCGCAACGTTACGCCGGATTTCCGCACGCATTTCATACAATGGGATCGTCGTTTGCCGTGAGAGTAAAACCGTATTGTTTGGAAGGCGGCATGAATCGTCGTCAAGCCGGCGAGGATTTTTACTTTTTACAAAAAGTGATTCCGCGAGGTAAATTTTTCAGTTTGAATTCTGCCGTGGTTTATCCTTCTATTAGATGTTCGCAGCGTGTGCCTTTTGGTACGGGTATGACTTTAACTCAAATGAAATCGTTGGAATACAGCGTTTTTGATGTTAGAAGTTTTGAAGCATTGAAGAAATTTTTCTCAACCGCAAAATTTTTCTTTACTGACAAATCCAAAGTAATAATTGATGATTGTCTGACTGAATTTTTGTCACAAAATGATTTTTACAAGGCTGTGGATCAGATGGTTGAGAACAGTACCAACGAAACTACATTTTTGAAACGTTTCTTTACATGGTTTGATGCTTTCAGATTGTTGAAATTTTTGCATTTTATTCACGAAGGCTATTTCTCACCGGTTCCTGTAGAAAAAAGTGCATCACAATTGCTTGATATTTTGGGTATTGACTATAATAAAAACGATATTTCGGCTCAAACTCTTCTTAGAAAATACCGTGAGCTGAAAATGGATGTTTAATAATTGAGCAACTTGCTGAGTGCCAACGATGACAACGGTTTGTAAATGATAATATCCGACAATGCCATTATTTTGTTTTTCTCGGTTTCGTTTGGCTTTTCCGAAACTATGAAAGCCAATCTTGCGTCGGGTTTTTCATCAAGAATCTGACGCGCAAATCTCAAACTGATTTCTATTGTTGTAATTACTTCTACAATTATGTAAATGATATTTTTGCCTGATTTGAAATATTTTATGATTTCATCCATTTCTTTTACTTGTTGAACTTCAAAATTGTACGAATTGCAGAATGTTTTTATCGTACAAAAATCTTTGTCAGCCGGAGTAGCTACCAAAATTATACCGCTGTGTTTCTGTTTGTTGATATGACTTTCTATTGCATCGTAAATATTATTTTCTTCCTTTTTTTCTTCCAAAAGCGGAATTTCTACCCAAAAACTGCTTCCGATATTTACGTGACTTTCCACACCGATTTCTCCGTTCATCAGGTTAACAAGACCTTTGCAAATACTCAAGCCGAGTCCTGCGCCTTCAAAATGGCGTGACAATGATTGTTCGTCCTGCGTAAATGATTCAAATATAGTATCTTTACGTTTTTGATCGAATCCTATTCCGGTGTCGGCTACTATGAATTTTATTTTGCTGTTGCTAATTACATATTCGATATTTACGCTTCCTACTTTGGTAAATTTTATAGCGTTGGCAACTAAATTATAAAGTATCTTGAAATATCCGTTTTCAAAACCGCGGATATATTTTTTTTGAGTTAAATTGCTTACAACATTTATTTCAAGATTTTTATTTAGTTGTCGCTTGATATCTTGCGCTTGGTTTACGATATTGGCAACCAATAAGTTGACATCAAATGTAGAAATCGAAATTTCAATATCGCCGGATTTTATTTGCGAATAATAAATTATATCGTTGAAAGTATCAATAAAACGGCTTGTTGACTTGTTGAGAATTTCAGTGTATTCCTGACGGCGCTCAGGCGATAGGCTGGGGGAGACCAGAAATTGTGAAAATCCAAGTATTCCGTTTATCGGGGTTCGTATTTCGTGATTGATTACAGCAAGAAATGCCGATTTTAGTTTGTCGGATTGCAAAGCTTTTTGGCGTGCCTCTTCCAACAACAGATAACTCTCTTTCAGCTTGGTACTTTCGTTAGAAATCATCAGTCTGAGTGAGCGTATCATTTTTTCGTAAATATTTTTTGTGTTGTTGATTTCTTTGTTGTCGCGGATTAGTCTTTCGTATGCAATTTCCTTTTCGTTGAGCAAAGTGGTAGTAAATTCCAATTCGTTGGATAATTTTTCTTTGTCATCGAGATATTGTTTTTCGTTTTTTTCTGCTGTTTTAGCAAATTTCATGTATATCGCAATGAGAATGATATAAGATGCTAAATTTGCAAAACCGAACAAACCCAATTCAAATGTTAATAAACTTCGGGAAGAGGTATACAAAGTGGTAGTTTGTGATTGTATAAACCATACCAATATCGCGTACAAGACGATATTTATGATTAGAATTATTAAAAATATTATGGGTTTGTGATTTTTCTGCATTCGAGTTTGAATTTTTCGGTCGGCTCAAATGTAGAAAAAAAATTCAATTAAATACTTTTTTTATTGTTGTTTTTGCGAATTTATTTTTTTAATTTGGCGTTTTGTAAATAACGACTTATTATGGAAAGAGAATATTTTAACTCATTTACTATATATCTGATTTTTGCGGGTGGTATAGTTTTATTCTGCCTATTGTTGTTATGGCTATGGGCGAAAAAAAATAAGAATAATATTTTTGCATCTTCTGCTGAAAAAAAATCATTGTCAGAATCCCAAATCCTGATGGAACTTTCTGATGCTGTGATAGTTTGCGACAAAACCGGCGTGATTTCTTTCATTAATTCTCTTGCAATGCGTATTTTCGGTGATACTATTGCCAAAGGTGATAATTTTTATAACAATACGTATTTCAAGATTCCGGCTTTTGAGAATATCAACAAAAAGTCAGGAGATATTTTGTTTTCTGACATCGATTTTAGTTTAGTTAAAAATCAGTATTTTAGTAATATCCATTCTTTCAGATGTAAGGTTTCCGTTAATTTGGAATCAATTGTTGTTGTGATTACAGATATATCGGATTCGCTGCTTATCAACGATAATTATTCATTGTTAAATGATATTACTCCTGGAATTATAGATTTTGTATCGTCTTCAGTTTCAATTTATTCCGGTGAGGGACGACGGATGTACGTAAATATGGCATTCAGAAAAGCTTTTGGTATTACAGATATGGGATACCTTTCTGTTGCGGAACATACGGCATGGAATTCTTTAGTTTATAGCGAAAACTTCAGAAAAAAAGTTCAGTTGCAAGATGAAGGCGAAGTTTACCTGAAAGTAGATTTTCGTAAACCTGAAGTTAGAGATTGGTATCATTCTTCCAACAACAATGTTTTATTTCTTCATGTAAAGTTTAAGAAATTTTACAAAGATAAAGGTTCAAAACCTATAATTGCTTTTGTGGCTGATGATGTGTCTGAAAAAGAACAATATAATCAGCGAGAGAGCGAAAGTTATGAACTTATAAAACGTATCAGGGATTTGAAAATTTTAGTTTTTTTCAGATATTTTGTATCCGAAAAAACTGTTCAAGTATACAACGAAGCCGGATTGTTGGAAATAATTCCGTCCAACGAGTTTTTCAAGAAATTTGTGCCACAAGATGTTGCGATGCTCAAAGATGCAATTCAAAAATTAGTTACCGGAAAATGTTATTCAATAAGTATGGTGCTTCGCTCGTTGGATTCACAAATAGACGGCGGCAACAAGTATTGGAATACACACATGACATCCGTAATAGAAGACGGAAAAATTATAAAAATTGAGGGTCTTTGCAATAGTATTACGTACAAAACATTGTATTACAGAGAGAAAGAAAAACATAGCGCGAACAAATCTGTAATACAAAACAATTTGGTAAACTTGTCAACACCTTTTATTTATACGGTTTCAGACGGTTTGCTTTTTATGCCGGAACGAAATCGCAGGATGTTTCTTTCTGATTATCTGAAACATATCGATCCTGTTGACTTGAAAAATAATGCCGAAATTATCAACTCTATAAAAGCCGGAAAAAATATATCAGCTTCTATTACATACCGTTACAAAACCTTGTGCAGATGGCATACTATGCAGTTTTCAATCTCGCCGAGTACAAAAGATAAATTTGGTAATGTATTGGTTTATAATGGTGTGGTTTTAACAAGTCCGCGTTGGAATCAACTCGTAACCTCAGAAGAGAGCGACAAGCTTTTGAAATCAATTATCAACAGCATTCCGTGTATGTTTACGATAAAAGATCCCGACGATGATTTCAGATATTTGATTGCCAACAATGTTTTTTGTAATGTACTGGATATCGATCATGATTTGCTGATTATGCATAATGATTACGATATTTTTGGTCACAACAAAATTACAGAAGGTTGTTATAAAAAAGATTACGAGACATTGGAAACCGGAGCCGTTTCTTACGATGTAGATTTCGAGCGTAACGGTACAAAAATTTCGTTACATATCAACAAGGTATTGTATACCGACACTAAAGGCAAACGTTATTTGATTTCGTCTGCGTTGAATTTAACAAAACTCAATTCTATAATTGAGCAATTGAAAGATGCCAAGAACAATGCCGAACGTTCAGACAGATTGAAGTCAGCATTTTTGGCAAATATGAGTCATGAAATTCGTACCCCGTTGAATGCAATTTGCGGTTTTTCGAGCTTGATTGGCAGTACGTTGAATCCGGAAAAACAAGAAGCTTACTCTAAACTTATCGTTACAAATTCCGATCATCTGTTGAAAATTATTGGTGATATCTTGGATTTGTCGAAAATTGAAGCCGGATATGTGAATTTTATGTACGAGGATTTTGACATCTCAAAGCTTTTCAATGACATCTGCAAACGATACAATAAACGTAAAAATCCCGGCGTGGAACTTATTTACGAACAGCCGTATCCGTATTGCGTAGTAAATAGTGATATCCGACGTATAAAACAAATTGTTACCAATTTCCTTTCCAACGCGTTGAAATTCACAACAAAAGGTTATGTAAAAATCGGTTACAAATATCAGGACAACGGCATTTATATTTATGTGGAAGATACGGGAACGGGTATTTCGGAAGACAACTATTCAAAAATATTCTGTCGTTTTGAGAAACTAGATCCTTACGTTCAGGGTTCCGGATTGGGACTTGCGCTTACAAAATCCATTGTGGAATGTGCCGGCGGATATGTCGATTTCAAGTCACAACTTGGCAAAGGTTCAAAATTTTGGGCATGGATTCCGTGTCCTGTTACAGTTTCCTGCAACGAACCGATTGAATTTGAAACGAAAGAAACCTTGACACCGCGTCCGATTCGCCGCAATTTAACAAAAATGCTTGTAGCCGAAGACGACGACGGAAATTTTGCTTTGATGTATGCCGTATTGAGAGATAATTATCGTGTAGAACGTGCAGTAGACGGCGAAGACGTTGTAAAAAAAGCAATTTCAAATCAATACGGAATAATATTTATGGATATTAAAATGCCGAAACTCGATGGTTTGGAAGCAACAAAACTTATTCGTGAAAGTGGAGTTACGATTCCGATAGTGGCAGTTACGGCTTATGCGTATGAAACAGATCGTGAGGCTGCTATTGCAGCCGGTTGTAATGATTTTATAACCAAGCCGGTGAATATCGATAAATTGAAATTAGTAATAAACCGTTATGGATTTTGATAACCGATATAGCGAATTTATTCACAAAATATACAATGTTAATTAAATATTAATCACTATTGTTGGTTGATACAATCATTTATTTGGTGAGTAAATAACATATTATGATCTATATTGCAATTGTGATGTTGAAGATGTATGAAGTAGAAAACTCACAAAATTTGTGAATATTTTTTACATAAAAATTACATGAAAAATTTTATCATGTATTCTAAAAATTGATATTTTTGGAAAAATTTTTATTTGAGACACATTTTCAATATCAGAACTATACAAAAAAATCTTATAAAATGGCAAAAATTACCAAAGAAGCTGCTCTGAAATATCACTCAGAGGGAAGACCTGGAAAAATTCAAGTTGTTCCAACAAAACCTTATCGTACGCAGACGGACCTTTCTCTTGCTTATTCTCCTGGTGTTGCAGAACCTTGTCTTGAGATTCAAAACAATCCCGACGACGCTTACAAGTATACCGACAAAGGTAACCTTGTAGCCGTAATCTCCAATGGTACAGCCGTTTTGGGCTTGGGTGACATCGGTGCTGTTAGTGGAAAACCGGTAATGGAAGGTAAAGGATTGCTTTTCAAGATTTATGGCGGTATCGATGTATTTGATATCGAAATCAACGAAAAAGATCCTGAAAAATTTATTACGGCGGTAAAAGCAATTGCGCCTACATTCGGCGGTATCAACCTTGAAGATATCAAAGCTCCTGAATGTTTTGAAATCGAATCACGTTTGAAAGCCGAACTTGACATCCCTGTTATGCACGATGATCAGCACGGTACAGCTATTATTTCTTCAGCCGGACTTCTCAATGCTTTGGAAGTTGCCGGTAAAAAAATCGAAGACGTAAAAATCGTTGTTAACGGCGCCGGTGCTGCTGCTATTTCTTGTACAAAACTTTACGTAGCTTTGGGTGCTAAGCGCGAAAATATCGTGATGTTGGATTCAAAAGGTGTAATAACCGACGATCGTCCAAATCTTACAGAACAGAAGAAATATTTTGCAACTTCAAGACGCGATGTTCATACTTTGGAAGAAGCTATGAAAGGCGCAGACGTATTTTTGGGACTTTCAAAAGGTAACGTTTTAACACAAGATATGGTTCGCTCTATGGCAAAAACTCCTATCGTTTTTGCACTTGCAAACCCTGTTCCTGAAATTACATACGAAGATGCAATGGCGTCAAGACCAGATGTATTGATGTCAACAGGTCGTAGCGATTATCCAAATCAGATTAACAACGTTATCGGATTCCCTTACATCTTCCGTGGAGCTCTCGACGTAGCAGCTACAGCTATCAACGAGGAAATGAAACTCGCAGCCGTAAAAGCTATTGCCGAACTTGCTAAACAGCCTGTTCCTGACGTTGTTAACAAAGTATATGAAGTCAACAACTTTACATTTGGACCTTCTTACTTTATCCCAAAACCTGTAGATCCGCGTTTGATTACAGAAGTTTCTACAGCAGTAGCCAAAGCCGCAATCGAATCGGGAGTAGCCCGTAAGAAAATAGAGGATTGGGATGCTTACAAATTGCATTTGAAACAGTTGATGGGTTATGAATCAAAACTTTCAGCACAGCTCAACAACATCGCCCGTCAAGATCCGAAGAGAGTGGTATTTGCAGAAGGTATCCACCCGAATATGTTGAAAGCCGCAGTTGAAGCCAAAAACGAAGGTATTTGTCATCCAATTTTGTTGGGAAATACCGAAAAAATTACTGCAATTGCCAAAGAAAACGAACTCAACCTTGACGGTATCGAAATCATCAATCTTCGTGCAGACGGCGAAGCTGCAAGACGTGAAAAATATGCAAAAATCCTTACAGAAAAACGTCAACGCGAGGGCATGACATTCCAAGAAGCCAACGACAAGATGTTCGATCGTAATTATTTTGGTATGATGATGGTAGAAACCGGCGATGCTGATGCCTTTATTACAGGTGTTTATACACGTTATCGTGATACAATTCAGATTGCAAAAGACGTAATTGGAATCAAGAAAGGTTACAACCATTTTGGAACAATGCACATCATGAATTCCGAAAAAGGTACATTCTTCTTGGCAGATACGCTTATCAATCGTCATCCTGATGTAGATTCACTTGTTGACATCACCAAATTGGCAGCTGATACAGTAAAATTTTTCAACAACGAACCTGTTATCGCGATGTTGGCATATTCTAACTTTGGAGCTGACGAAGTTGGTACACCGGCTACAGTTCACAAAGCTACTGAGATTATTCATCAGCAGTGTCCGGATTTGTTAGTTGACGGAGAAATGCAAGTAAACTTTGCTATCGATGACGAATTGCGAGACAAAACATTCCCGTTTAACCGTCTCAAAGGCAAAACTGTTAACACCTTGATATTCCCGAATTTAGGAAGTGCAAATGCAAGTTACAAACTGATGGCAGCCATGAACAACAATATCGAACTTATAGGACCTATCCAAATGGGTCTTAACAAACCAATTCACTTTATTGATTTTGAAAGTTCAGTAAATGATATTGTTAACATCGTTGCTGTGGCTGTAATTGATGCAATTACCGACAAGAAGAGAGCAAAATAATTCATTTTTTGGACTTTTTTGATATTAATTTAAAGAGACTGTCATTTATTTGTGGCAGTCTTTTTTTTGATTGTATTTGTATTGATTTGGGTAATCGTCATGGTTTTAATTAACTTGCCGTTCTGATTTCAGAGTCTAATTTTGTAAAAAAATCACAAATATAGCACATATTGCGGTGCACTTTACACCAAAGATATGAAACGTCTTATTGAGATTCCGAGAGGTAAGGCTGAAAAATTAAAAAGCAAATGTGGCGTTGTCCCGAAAACTCGTACCGCGCCGACGGAGCAAGAGGTCAGTACATTATTGTTTGTCCTGACAAAAACGCTGTGATAGCCGTTACCGCCGATTCGCCCGACCTTCAAGCCGAATTATCAAATATTTACAAATATCTGTTCCCGGTATTGTAACAAAGGCGATATATCTATAACCCCATACATCACAGCGCGTTAGTGCATGATGTGCGGGGTTAA
>JAFXZT010000170.1 GCA_017541145.1 Bacteroidales bacterium
CATTTTCAAAATGTAAAATACGTTACTGACGAAAACGAAGCATTACATTTTTTGGTAGAACAAAGCCGTCAACAATTGCAAGAAAAAGACAGTCAATTGCAAGAAAAAAACAGTCAATTACAAGAGAGCCGTCAACAGTTGCAAGAAAAAGACAGTCAATTGCAAGAACAGCAAAGTCAGTTGCAAGAACAACAAAGTCAATTGGTTTCATCAATTCAAATGCTTTCTGAATTTGGCGCATTACCGGAGCAAATAGCTGAAAAACTAAAAATTTCGGTTGAAACGGTAAGAAAAACATTGAACTTGTGAAAAAAAAAACAGGCATCATAATGGGCATAAAAGAATACAGAGCCACTGGCGGAAATGCCGCATTATTAAAAGATTACCACCACAAAAGCGATTCGCAGGCGCAGTGGCAAATCAACTTTTTGCCCTACGAAAAACAAATTTATGCCTTCGATTATCTTGGCAGCGGAAATCATGGAATTTTTTATGATTCAGAATATTACCCAAGTGTTAATGGCTACGACTTCCGTTACAAGTCCGTTGAATGTTTCAAAACCGACAAAGTAATTGTTGATTTTGGTTCGTATCTTGAAATTGAAACATATAAATTATCATACGATATTTTTGGGAAACGTAATAAAAAAAGTGCGCTTTTTAAGTCATTAGAATTCAGTCCCTCCGATAATATTTCTTTGTTTAATGCATTAGACAATCATTTATATTCCAATTTAGCACAATTTTATTGGCGGTGCTAGTGCGTTTTACTATCCAACAGATAAAAAGAATATTGTAAAAGTGAGGATTACTAATTCGACTACATTGTATTCATTAATTTTGCATATTCCACAGAATATACCAATATAAAAAACTATCTACAATTAAACAAAATTTTTTATTTGAAATTACAATCGATGAAACTAAATTTAAGTAAAATATTAACAGTTGTTTTTTTTATGGTAAATACAACTTTGCTATCTTGTTTTGGAATAGGTGATTCTTTATTGTTATATTTACAATATGAGAGAATTGAATCTTGGAATGATCTTGTTGGTGTTTACAGAAATGGTTATGATAGAAATGAATATCTTATCCTTCATAAAGATACCACGTATACACACATTTATGAATACCAGGATAGTTATGTTAAGAGTAACGGAACAGTCATTTTTTATTTAGACTCTACAGGATGGTCAAGCATTGGTTATAATAATTGGGAAGTGTATGGCAATTATACAAATCAATTGCAGATAGGCGATAGACCAGAAACTATTATAAACGATGCAACATTAAGATATGGTTGTTCTGATAATATGCAGTTCGATTTTGGTAAACTTGGTAGGACTGAAAAATATCTCAACCAATTTGACTGTAAAATAGAAAGTGCATATAGACCTGACGAATAATAAAAACCAAATTTTTAGTCGTTTAAAACAAGAAATCGAATCCCAATGTCCCCGCATCAGAGACTACGTGGAGCAGTATAAGAAACGAATGTCAGACAACAAGACAACCACCACCGAATCACCCGCCCAAGAACTCGATTAAGGACATCTTGACTATAAAAACACATACCTACAATATCACCCCAAATGTTTTCAACCCCTTTGTTGGACATCAACAAACCCTTGACAAACAGCATATTGTACCCAATATCCCAGACCACTTCAAAAAGAGGGTGTGTCTCTGTATTGCCGCAAAGTCATCATCACTCCACGTATCTGTTCCATTCGTCAAAGCATTATGCAACCACGTTGCACAATGCTTTATCCGTGTCATTCAGTGCCTTCTGTGGTTAAAAAAGATTTCGTTTTATTCGTTTAATTCGGTGTTAAAAGAGAACAAAAATTTGGGGAATAGAAAGTAAACCGTTACATTTGCAGCATAACTATAAAAGCGACATATTATGTCAAAATATCTTGACCCGAAAGTTGATCTGACGTTCAAAAAAATCTTTGGCGAGCATCCTAATCTTGTCAAAAGCCTTTTGAACGCCCTTTTGCCGTTGCCCGAAGGCATGACAATCGAGAAAGTTGACATCATCAGTTCAGAAAATGTTCCAGAAAATCCGACGAAGAAATATTCAATAGTTGATGTCCGTTGTACTGATAATAATGGACGCGGTTTTATAGTTGAAATGCAGTCGTATTGGAATAAAGAATTTTTCTCGCGCACGCTTTTCAACGCCGCTTCGATGTACACCAAACAATTGGCGAAAGGAAATCCGTTTGATATTTTGAAAGAGGTTTATGCTCTCGCCCTCGTCAACGATGAAGCCTTTGATTATGAGGGTGATAACGGATATATGCAGGAGTTTTATATCATCAACAAAAATCATCCCGAAGACCTACGACATGACCTTTCATTGATATTTATTGAGCTTGTAAAATACAAACCTATCGACCGAGGCAGTCGTGCCATTAAAGATTTGTGGCTTAGATTTTTAACCGAAATTAATGAACAAACGGTGCAAGTTGATGCTGTACTTCTCGAAAATCCTGAAATAAATCAAGCATTAAATATTGTTGAAAGAAGTGCTTATTCTGATTCTGATTTATACGTTTACGAGGATGCTTTGCTTGAAGTGATGACTCAGCGAAATAGTTTGAAAAACGAGCGCGCCGAAGGAAGAGCTGAAGGCGAAAAGATTGGAATAAAAAAAGGTGCACAATCCGAAAAACTCGAAACCGCCAAGCGTATGAAAGCAAAAGGTTTTGATTTGCAGTCGATTGCCGATATAACTCAATTATCTGTTGAAGACATCGAAAAGTTGTAAATGGGAAAAAACGAATATTTATCAAGTTCCTCTCATGGTGGAAGTCCTTGGCATTCAGTTTACAACGACGACCAAAAACGTGTACTTCGAGCTTACAATGATAGTATTAAAGATGGCGTTTATTACTTGTTTTTCATTGACAACGTAACCGACAAAAAAGATGGAAACGGAACAATGGTATCGGGTTATATGCCACGCGGTTACAACTGCGGCTTCGTTTACGACGGAGGTTCACCTCACACCATAGCCCACGAGTTAGGACACGGCATTGCGGGCTTGGAGCACGTGTTTGAAAATTCAAAATCCAGCGGCAAAACCAACAACTTGATGGATTATTCATTAGGAGAGCAACTTTGGCATTTTCAGTGGGATGAAATCCAAGATCCAAGCAGGGTTTGGATGAAATGGAGTAAGGATGAAAGTGAAGGAGAATGGATTTCAATAAACGATATGATAGATTCAGCAAATAATTCTTCATATCATGTTGATTTATATAGAACTGATGATAATCGCTTTGTCTTTTTTACTCCGTCAGGTTATCCGATAGTGATGCCTCAAAATGTTAAAGAAGTATCTTTTTTAAGTAAATATCAGTTTGTTCCTCAAGGTGCTTTAACTTTTTTTTCAACTGACACTGAGCAATTTGTGGCCTTGTATGGAAAAAAGGAGAATAAAGATTATTTTAAAGGCTATGTCCAAGTAGTTGGGACAAATCCAAGCGATTTGAAAAATTATGTTAAGCAGTTTAACGGAAATTATGTTTATTATGTCGATTCAGCGGCAAGAGAGTTGGCAGAATATGATGCTGTTACAATTGGATATAATAAATTATGCGGAGTTACAATAGTTCAAACGTCGTATAGTGATTTGCCTCAGACTATTAAAACAGAAGTAAAGCAACAAAAAAATTATACAGGTAGTGGATTTTGTAGCGGTGGAGTAATAAATTATAATACCTTTCCTACTAGTGCTGATTTTTCTGTTTATGATAGTACAAATTGTTTAACAACAAAGGCTGCAAGGGATTTTTATGATGAACAAATACAATATGCAGATCTATCAACTATTTCTTTGATAAGTCGTATTGCTTTAAAGATAGAAGAAATCGCCAAAAGCAACTCGGAAGAAAGTAAGCTATTTGACAATTACTATGCTTTGGCAAATCAAACGTTTGGCAGTCGTAATACGTGGAATACTGTTGATAAACTTCATGTGATGGAAGAGTTTCTCAATAATTTGTTTGATATTCAAAAAATTAAACAAAAATTGTTAAGTTGTAATCAACTAGATGAATTGTATCCGTTATTTATGGCTTATTTATCAGTTAATGGTCTTGTTGATACCGATTTATTTATTCATAATTTGCAGGTCTTAGCTAAATCTGATTTTACGGAACCAGAGTATCTTTTGTATCAAAATGGAGGTTATTTGGATTCTGATTGGATGATTAATAAACAGAGATATCAAATGCATTTGATAAATCCTATTAATAATAGTGTTCTTTCAATGGAACGTTTGTGTAGCGAACTATCTTCAAGTAATTTGTTGTTTAATTTGAAAAATAAATTAGAACCTTCAAACTATGATTTTTTAATTGAAAGTTTGTTGTCAATATTTTATGTTTCTCGGAAAGATGAAGTATTGGGTATATTGAAAGCATGTTTGGAATCGACTTTAACGGGTAAAGATTATGAACGTAATGCTTGGAGAATGTATACATTAAATAGAACATGGTATGATGTAAAGGGATTCTATTATGATATTACGTGGAATGGGGACAACCTTAGGATAAAGGAATCGAATGGGTATACAGCATTTCGTACTTTGGGGGTATTTGATATTGTAGTTGTAAAATTTGAAAAAGTTCCTGATTTCCTAGAAGATTTAATTCGGGAGGGAGAATCTATTCCTATGCCAGGTTTTTATTTTGAATGGATTAGTAATGATATTGATAAAGAGCATTTATATAATAGGATAAAATTTACGCTCGCTGTGGTAGCACTATATTTTTCTGTTGAATCTTTATTGGTCGAAGGGTTTGAAAACGTGGGAATTGGAGTAATAAACGCTTCGTTTGCTGCAGCAGACTTAATAGGTGTTGTTCAATTTGATAAAAAGTTTATGAACTATCTGAAGAAAAATTATAAAAAAACTTATATTGTTGTTACAAAGTATAATGAATATATGTCTTTATTATCCTTCGGATTGAATACTATTCGAGGTATGGCTTATAGTTCAGGACTTTATAAAGATATTGGAACATCTGATTTTGCAAATAGGCTTTTACGAATGGAGGATGTTAAAACTAAGTTTGTTAATGAATATGGCAATATTAAGTTTGTCTTGGAAAATCTTATGCAAGATCCTGATTTCGAAAAAAAATATATTATTGATGTGCAGAATTATATTAATCAGTTGAGTGCTATTGTTAAATATATCGAAGATTAAAAAAAAGAAAGTAAAAAGTAGTCCCTTTGCGTTAAATGGTTTAGCGGCTCTTTGTTTAGCGTTTTATATGACTTGTCAATGTCTTTTGACACCTCCATTTAGCGTGAATGGTTGTCGTTATATTGAATGTTATTTATATTCTGCAGGTGTAACTGAGCTTTCTCAATATGTAATTGGTAAAACAGATACAACTAAATACGCTAAAGTTATTTACTTTAATAAAGTTGTAAAAAATGGTTATACGTATACCTTTTTATCAAATGTTAAATCTAAAGTTTGGTATTATAATTACAGTGAATCGAATTCACCTAGTTTAGACGATAGGGCAGAAATTGCGCAAATTGAGCAAAAAGGAGTTTTCATAAAAAAAATTTCTTATTGGGATGAAATTGGTGGTGGGATGGTATTGTTGTATCTTGTTATTATTTCTGCTTTTATTTATGTTTTTTGTTGGATTTTTCAGATGGTAAGAGATTCTATGAAAAGCAGTAAAGATAAGAATGGTAAAACGAACTCAGATACTTCACAAGAAGCACCATAAATATTATCTAATTAATTCGGTTGAAATTCTTTATTTTCGGGGACTTTTACCTACATTAAAAATTAAAAGATACAATTTTGGTTAACGAAAAATTTGATTACCTTTACACCGAAAATGGACGCTTGATGGCGGTAGTTTTGGATGAAAACGGCGAACCAAATAAAAAAGACGTAACCCCGGAACGTTCATTTACACAAGCACTTATCACCGACGGGAAAGGCGACACGTTGGTCGTTTCCAAAAAAGGACAAGTTATGGGCATCAAAGAATATCAATTTGCAGGCGACAACCGCCACCTCTTGAACGAATACCATCGACAATTGGATTCGTTAGGAGAGTGGATTATACAGTTTGATGCATTTGATAAGCAAGATTACGGATTTGATAAAGTGTCAAACAAAAAAGGAATATTCTCAGGCGCAGAATATTACCCCTATTTGTCAGCTAATTATGACTTGCGTTACAAATCCGTAGAAACAGGAAAATCCGACAAAGTGAAAGTAGACTTTGGCAGTTATCCCAAAGACAGCGTAATATTCAAAGATAAATATGGTGTAAAACTAAAATTTACCGATAAAAACATCTTGACCTTTACGGGTACAAATCAAGC
>JAFXZT010000171.1 GCA_017541145.1 Bacteroidales bacterium
CAAGACTTGATTTTCGAATTTAGGACAGCTTATTCGGCAAAAGATTAACCCTTTGCAATTTATAATCAAAAAAAAGCCCTCCAGGTATGTGTAGAGGGCTTGGGAGCGTATTGTCAAATTTTTCTCGGACACTAATAATTCTTTTTTATAAAATTCTTCAACAACGGCTTTATGTAATTCCGGTTGTAAAAAATCTCCAATATTTTTATAAGAAATTTTATCCTCAAATTTCCCTTTATAAAAAGACATCGCATCAAGGAAATCAACGTCAGACAAATAAGATTCATCTAACTTAGTTTTTTTCAGACTTTTCCAAGCATCTACCATACCCGGATTATCAACAAAACGTTGCAAATTAACATCATCCAAATTCCCAAACATCTTGAAAAAATCGGATTGCTGTTCTTGAGATATTCCTTTTACTTTTTCAACAAATTCATTTGAGTTTTGAAATGATTTCATTTTACTTTCAAAATCAGCAAAAGAATTGATTGAATTTTCAACAACCTCGGTAGTTGATTTTGTAACCTCTTTGGCTTCTTCTAAAGTTTTAGCCTCTTGTGCTAATTCTTTAGTTTCTGTATTTTTTAATGTATTAACTTCCTGTTTGATATTTTCCTCTGATTTTACAGTTTTTCCAACTTCATCTACTTTATTAACACTTTTCGTATTCTCAACAACATCGGCAGTTGAATTTGTTACCCATTTAGGATTTGGATTTCCGGCTATAGTTGGTGCTGAAAAACCATCTTTTCCAACAATTTTTTTCAAATCAGATTTTACATCATCAACTACTGAAATTTCAGTATGAGTTTGCTTAATTGCTTGACCAATTTTTACATTTTTTACATTTTTTATTGCACTAATTGCTACTGGTCCACTGACACCGAGAGACAAAGTATACAATGATGTTTGTGTATAATCTTTTCTAATCAAAGAATATGATACACCCATAAAATCTGATATAAAATCAAGTCCAAAAAATCCAAGTACTACACTTGATACATCAATTGAAGCATAAATAACACCGTCATAAGGTGCTAAATACCAATCCATTTTTGAGGTAAAAGTATGATCTCCATTAAATCCAAAGCCTTCTGTTTTTGAGAAAATCTTCTTATTACTAATATTTTTATTATTTATATCTTCTCTAAATTCATTAAATGCTTCTGTCAAAATATAAAAAGCTGCATTAGAAAGTGTATCTTGATTATTTTTCAAACTTTCGATATTAGGACTTGCTATAAACTCCTCTTTAAAAATTATTGGCTTTTTGGGATTATAAATAATAGTATCAACAAAAGAACTTAATTGGATATTATTATTTAATTCAAGTTGCTGTTCACACAAGCGAATTATTTCATTATCAATGCTTTGAATTTCAGAAATTGTACTTTGAATTTCGGAATTTTTTATATCCTCATTTGCAATGGAGCGAGATTTCCACATTCTTATACTTTTCAAACTATCATATTTTGTATAAAGTTTCAAGGATTCTTTTATAAAACTATCAAAATTACCAGTATACTTCAATATAATGGTTTGATTATAATCATATCCACTAAGTACTGCTCTCTTTATTGAATATTCAACATCATTTAAATTATTTATAACTCCAATATGATCAACCAATATTTTTTTTGTATGAATAAACACATCCATAACAAATTTTCTAATTGGCACAACTTCTTCAATAGTTCCTGTACTTCTTGTAATACTATTATAATCACTTCTTAATTTTGAAATATCAATTTCAACATTATTACCATAATATAATCCAGGCATATAAACAAATTCAACATCATTTTGATTTACGCCGGAACATTCAAAATACGGTAAAGTAATCAAAATATCATCATCGTGCAATCCAAGCTCGTGAAAAACTTTTTCAGCAAAATTATCCCAATAAATCTGATTTGTTGTTAAAGAGTTAACTGCTTTACGAACAACGACAAATCTCTTATTATTAAGATTTTTGTATGCTCGTAATTTATCTGCAATATGTTCTCCCAAATCATTATCTTGTGTTTCTCGATCTTTTTCTTGCTCTCGAATTGAATTTACAAATTCATGTATAACGGTTTCATCCTCATAAAAGAATCTTTTTGTTGTATCTTTCAAATTGTTATTCAGATGATACTTTACATACTCATCATCATTTATAGAAGCAAAATATGTATGACTACTTACATCAATAGCATTAAATTTACACGCTCTAAAACCGGAGGTAACTGAAATATTACCAAGTTTTATAATAAAAGAATTACCGTTAGCAACAACACTTGCCACCGATTTATCATTTGCGGGATTATTAGATTTTGTAGAAACTAAATCGAAACTTCTATAAATAGTTTCTCCATCTTTTCGACCGAAATATACATGATTTTTTTCTCCAAAATCTACTATCTGATAATCGAAATTTCCATCTGTAACAACAGACAAAGAGCCCATAGGTAAGTTTGAACTACTGTCATTTCGTACAATAAAACCAGAAGCCCACAGATTATCTGGTAAATGTATCACAGCATTGTTAGGCAAAATATAATCATGAATTTTTTCTAAATTTGAATTATTAGATTGCGTAATACATTTAAAATAAGACATCTCCGCATCTTCTTCTTCAAAATTCCACTTAAAAATTCTGCTTGGCGGATTCTGTAAATTATCCCATTGAAAATGCCAAAGCGAATTTCCATCGTTGTAATCCAATAAGTTATCTGTTTGTCCTTTGGTTTCAACATCGTCTTTGAATGGGTGGTTCAAACTTGCAATTCCGTGCGCAAGTTCGTGCGCAATTGTGCGATTTCCTGCGCCGTAGTAGATGAAACCAAAGTTATAACCCAACGGATTGTAACCCGCTACGCCATTTGTTTCTGCACCGTCTGGAATGAAAAACAAATAGTTAATATCTGGTTTAATCCATGAATCGTATGCTTTTAACACACGTTTTTGGTCTTCATTGTAACCTGAAAAACGATTTTTATCACCATGAGAAAACGGAAACAAATCATTTATAGTGATCATATCCGTCTCAATCTCAAAAGTATCAACGCACTGTCTGTAAACTTTGCCCAAATACTCATTCAATTTGTTAATATCCGGCAGTGTTGCCTTATTTACACTTACCAAAACTACCTTGTAAGACTTTTTCTTATAAGTATTTACAGAAAGTTTACCGATTTTTTCATCGCCACGGTAGGCGTAAATATAATTTGTGTCAGCATCGGTTACGCCGCTGAAATTCAAGATGTTACCTTTTGAAACTTTGAGTTTTACACCCCATTTGTCTTTAAAAACAACAGAATCCCTTTCAGGATAACTTCCAAAATCTACGATTACGTTGTCAGTTTTGCCGCATTCAACCGATTTGTAACGTAAATCATAATTAGCAGACAAATACGGGTAATATTCTGAATCTGAGAATATTCCGTGGTATCCGCTGCCAAGGTAGTCAAAGCCGTATTGTTGGTCTTTGTAGGGCAAAAAGTTGATTTGCCACTGCGCCAAGCTATCGCTTTTGCGGTGGTAATCATTGAGTAACGCACGGTTGCCGCCTGTGGCGCGGTATTCCTTGATGCCCATGTTATTTATTACAAATTTTCGATGTCTTCAACAGGCAATAGGGTATATTTTGAAATTACTTCAATAGGCAATCCGTCAGCTTTCATACGCTTGGCGTTTTCAAGTGCATTCTGACGTGCGCCTTCAACTCGTCCTTCTGCTATTCCTTCGGCTTTTCCTTCTGCTCTTCCTTCGGCGCGCTCGTTTTTCAAACTATTTCGCTGAGTCATCACTTCAAGCAAAGCATCCTCGTAAACGTATAAATCAGAATCCGAATA
>JAFXZT010000172.1 GCA_017541145.1 Bacteroidales bacterium
CGACATCACGCACAAGCATATCCCATTCATCAATTATAAGGATAAACCGGTCGCCGGTTTTTTGATTGATTTCTACAAGTGCATCGCTAAAATTATCTTGTTCTTCCAAAAAAGGATACGATTCTTTTAAATCCTTGACAATATGTTTTTGAGCAACTTTTAATATTTCGTTTTTGGAAATATTGGCAAATCTGTTCCAATCAATAAAGATTGTAGGATACTTGTTGAGGTGTGTTTGATAGTCGGGACTCTTAGTTATTTCAAGTCCCTCGAAAAGTTTTGAGGAGTTACACGAACGGTCGTAATAAGCGTAAGCCATCTGTGCTGCCACCGACTTACCGAAACGGCGCGGACGGGACACGCAGATAAATCGGTTACGTGTATCAATAGCACTATTGAGAAATTCAATAAGCCCCGATTTATCAACAAAGTTGCTTCTCATAGTGCCCTCAAAATCAATATTTCCGTAATCTATAAACTGGCTCATAGTTGCTTCTCCTTTAATAGTTTGTTACAAAATTAGCGTTTTGTTTTCGATTCTACAAATTTATTATTTTGCAGTTGCCACGCCTCGTAACTCAATTTAGTAGACAACAGTTTTATTTTTGAGAAAATTTAAAATTCTAAAAAATCCACTTTTACTTGGTTGTCTTTTACAAAAATTAAAATTTATTGAAAAATTACATTAAACCATATATACAATTCAGACGTCTATACTAAAAATTCAATTAACAAAAATCTTTCACTAAATTATGCGAAAACCTTTTTTTTACATCACACTTGCAGCTATGCTTTCGGCATGTGCGGGCGGTGGCAAACAAAATAACGGATGTCAAGAACTGAAACTCAACGACCTCGATTATTTTGAAGAACAAGGAGTTAACGTTCTTGTTTACAGCAACAATTTCAACGGAGGATTCAACGACGAAAAAAATTCCGGAATCGAAATCATCCATCACGGTGTCCGTACAGTACAAGGCGGAGCTGTAAGACTCAACAAAACTCCCGAACAATGGGATCTCGTTCCCAAAACTGTCAGCAGAAAAGTTGACAAGGAAAACAATAGTATCGAAGTAAATTTACGTTACGACGAATACGATTTTGATTCAAAAATTGTAGCTCAAGGCAAAGGCAAAACTGTTGAAATTTCGGTTTATCTCGACAAACCCGTTCCCGAAGAATTGAAAGACGCAGGATTTAACATCGAATTTTTGCCGTCACAATATTGGTCGAAAACATTTCTGATGGACGGCCGCCCGAATCTGTTTCCGAAATATGCCGCAAGTACCACTGTAACACGCAACAATAATGAAAAACCACGTCAATTCAAAGGTTTTAAAACTTACGACGACCGCGGAACTGACAAATTTGTTGACCCGTTACCACTTGAGCAAGGTCATACTTTGATTGTAGGTTCCGATTGTCCCGAACGCATGATAAAAATCAGTTCCGAAGAAAACGAGCTGAAACTTTATGACGGAAGAATGCTTGCTCAAAACGGTTGGTATGTTTTGCGCAGCGAGATTCCGCACGGCAAAACCGGAAAAGTAATTTCATGGACAATAGAACCCAACGCAATTGAAGGCTGGATACGCAAACCAAATATCGGATTTTCACAAGTCGGCTACATCCCGTCGCAACCCAAAACCGCAGTTATTGAACTTGATAAAAATGACAAAATACTTTCTTCGGCACAGATTTTCAAAATCGGTAGCGACGCCAAACCGGAAAAAGTTTTTGAAGGCAAAACCGAATTATGGGGAAAATATTTCAAATACAATTACGTAAAATTCAACTTTTCAGAAGTAAAAGAGCCGGGAATTTATTATATACAATACGGTGATACTCAGACTGATCATTTTATAATCAACAACGATGTTTACAACAAAATCACCGATGCGACAAGCGATATTTGGATTCCGATTCACATGAACCATGTTACAGTAAACGAAGGCTACAGAATTTGGCACGGCGAACCTTTCAAAGAAGGTTATCTTCAAGCCCCACCGAGCGACCATTTTGACCTTCATTTTCAGGGTGAAACCACTGATACTAAGTACAAACCGTTGCAACTGATTCCCGGACTAAATGTCGGCGGATTTTTTGACGCAGGAGATTTTGATATCGAAACGGCATCCAATATCAGCGTTGTACAAAATTTGGTACGCACTTGGGATTTGTTTCGCTCCGAAAGGGACGAAACTTTTGTTAACGAAACACAAAGATACGTAGACCTTCACCGTCCGGACGGAATTCCTGATATTCTTCAGTATATCGAACACGGAACATTAAATCTTGTAGCTCAAGCCGAAAATATCGGTCACATGGCATCAACACTTTCAAATGCCGTTCTTGATAATTATCATCACCTTGGCGATGCGGCATCCATCACCGACGGATTGCATTACGACCCGAAACTTCCGCCTTACACCAAATCTGCCGACGGAAAATCGAGCGGCACAAAAGATGACATGTGGGCTTTCACCTCGAGAGACCCGATGCTTGATTCACGCGCAGCCACGATGTTTGCAGCCGCAAGCCGCGTACTAAAAGGTTACAACGACGAACTTGCCAACCGCGCTTTGATTCAGTCAAAACGCCTTCAAAAAGAATCACAAGAACTTACTGAAAAAATGCGCAATCAAGGGAATAATGAACACGAAAGATTTTTCCACCGCGGATTTGGCGACATCGCTGCCGATATCCAGCTTTATGCAACTACAAACGAAAAACAATATCTTGACAAATTTGAAGAAAATATTTGGAAAGCGTTGGATTTCAACATCAATTTTACGCTTCAAACCGCACTCGATGCAATTCCGTTTATGGACGAAAATTACAAAAACAAATTACGTCCGTACATCGAAAAATACAAGGTTTATCTCGACAGTCTTGACATCCAAAATCCTTACGGAATTCCAATCGGATTAGGCAATTGGGCAGGCGGCGGAATTACAGTATCTTTTGGAACTACAGTATGTTACGCACACAAATATTTCCCGGAAATTATAAGCAGCGAATACGCTTACAAAACCGCATCATGGCTTTTCGGTTGTCATCCTTACCACAATTATTCGCTTGTCGGTGTAGTTGGCGCTACCCGTCCGAAAGCAGTTTTCTATGGCAACAACCGTGCTGACTTTTCGTTCATACCCGGCAACATGGCTCCCGGCGTACTTTTCCGTCAGCCCGATCATTTTGAAAACTTCGACGACTGGCCATTCCTCTGGGGTCAAAACGAAGGAACTATTGCCGGTAACACAGGATACTTGATTTTCGGTTTGGCATTCAAAGAAATGATTAACAACGACAAACAACAATAAGCCAACCGTTTAATTTATCAAAAGTCAAAAAAAAAGAACAAAAAAGGCTGTCGATTAAATTCGGCAGCCTTTTTTTTTAAATTATCTATATTTACTTGTTTTCCAACAACCGCTAATTCCCACATAAAAATCGTCAAATTTTTCGGAACCCAAAATTCTTGAATAGCCGCAAGTAAGAGCCACACCCGGCAATTTTATAAATGTACCGAACTGAAATTCAGGACCTTTGGCAACAGACGGACTATAAATCATTCCGTCGTACTCGTAAGTATCTGCATAACAGCCATAACCGCCTGCTACCCAGAATCCCAACCAATTCAAAGGTCTTACCATCGGACCGGCATGACCATAAAATCTGTACGAACCAAGATTGTCAAAACCGACGAACTGAGATTTTGTCAACAAAGATGAAGTCTGAATATCCTTCAAAACAAAACGGTCTTTCAATTCAGCCCCGTCATCAGCAAGCGATCTTTCGTAAGTAGTTGCAGTTAAGATAGATGTACCAAAATCAGCATAAAAACCGAAACGCTTTGCCCAACCGAAATTGATTCCAGCCAACGCCTTGGGAGAATATGTATAACCCAAAAATCCACAGCCATAAATCTCCGGAGCAAAAGCAAATTTCTTCGTAATTTTTTGATTTTTCCCTACAAATACATTAGCCTTTTTTTCGCGTTTACCACACATCACAACAATCGAATTTTTACCAGAAACCGTTCTTTCAGTATGATTTAGCCAAGTATATCCGTTCACTTTTATATTACAAGGTTCATACTGCTTTATGGCATAATTTTTTGAAGATTTTATCAAAGGAGTTTTCACGTCAATCTTCAGAGAACCAGAAAGATACATCTCGATAGTTGTAGGCTTGTCAATCGAAATATATTGAGTAGATTCGATACCGTTTCTGGTAACTTTTATTATATGACTTTTGTTAGCTGTAACGGAAACTACTCTTGCAGAACCTAAATTTTCTTTATCGACAATCAATTGTGCATCGTCCTCACATCTTACCGTGAGATTCACTGTAATAGCCTGAAGCTCAATTTTTTTTATAACAGGAGCATCTTTCAAAACTACCTCAAAATTTTGACTTTCAAAACCCGGTTTAGAAATATTCACAGTATATTTTTTGTAAGGAAAATTCATTTTAAACTGGGTACCTTTGAAACTGATTTTTTGACCGTCGATTTTTACAATTGCATTTTCTTCATTGATATTCAAAATCAAATAAGCCTTTCCCGTATTTTGGTCTTTCGGTTCCTGAACAACAACCTGTTGTTTTTCAGGGACTTTCAAAGCGATTTCGTAAGCCTCGCCCGGATTAATATTTTCGGTTGAAACATCAAAAGTAAAATCCTGAAAACCGTCAGCTTTTACAGAAATTTGTTTAGCTTTAGACGGAACAGAAACAAAAATTCGCCAACCATTTGTAATAGTATTTTTATCAAGAATATAACTACCTTCAACAGAAAAACTCACGCTCGGCAAACTGATATCAATTACCGCACAGTATTTTCCGTTATTATCGGTTTTATTTTGTCCCGCCGAAAAAGGCCCCTTATGTGACAACGGTTTTACAACTTCCAAATTCTGAGCAAAAGCACTGAAACTCAGAATAGTAACAAATAAAAATAGCAATAACTTTTTCATAAATTATTTATTTAGTTTTTACAATTTTCACCCAAAAAGCAATGATTAGAACAGAATATTAAAATAATTTTAGTCAACAATATCAACATCATCCATTCCAAAAATATCATCATTTGTTAAAGGTTTTCCGAACGCATCTTTGTCCGGCTGCCAAACTCTTACGTGAATTTGCGGTCGATCGTCTCCGGCTGTAAAATCCCAAAGTAAAAACAGAAAACCTTCATCGTGATATCTATCGGAAGTATAATTCTGAAACAATTGTACACCGTACCAATCATTTTTAACCGGATGTCTTACAACTTTAATATCCGAAAACTCAATATTGATACGTTTATTGTAATTAAAAACTCGCTTTAAATCAGCAAGATACTGCTGTTTAGTTTTTTTAGTATAGACAATTTTATTAGTTGAAAGATTCATGGTTTCAGCAGTCGTTTTTATCACTTTTCCGGTGATAATCAGCGCATCATCACTGAAAACATTTTGCAGAAAAACCAAATCCTTTGTGTTGTAAGCTGTTCTAAACTGTTCAACATAATTTAGAATTATCTGTCTGCGCCTCAAATCAGAAACATCGTTGCGATCGTTAAAAATCGATCTGTAACTGTTGTTATCAATCGTAACGCGAAAACTTGTAATAACTCCCGACGTATTGAACGAAACCGCAAATTCCTTAATATTAGAACCTTGCGGAAAATTTTTAAAGACAAAAGGAATATTTCTTACCTCGTATTCGTTACCGCTGTAAAGTTTGAGAGCAGGCTCTACGATGTCGGTTTCCTCGCAACGAAAAGGCGAACCGCTCCAAATCATTTCCACAGATTTTCGAGCCGACGCATCAATAGAAACCGCCGCAAACGAAGGCTGCGAATTGCTGGCGTAAGCATTGTTTAATGCAGTTATCAAATTGCTCAAACTGTTTTGAATTTTATTAGTCAAAACTTCGTTATTCAAATCAGTAACAACAACTTCGGTACGATATTGAGCTTTGGTTGATAATGAATAAACAAGCAAAAAAATTATACAAAATATTTTTTTCATAATACCTAATAAGTTTGAACCCAAATCTTGGGAAAGTTAACAAAATCCTGATAATTAACCGGTTTGTTATTTTTCAAATCCGTAGACAGAGTTTTATCCAAAATTGCAATTACATTTTGATTATTATCAAAAACAATCCAATAACAATTGCGTGTTCCATCGTCGTTTCGCAAAGCTTTAAATTGGATGTCATGATATTGTAACTTACGATTTTTCAGATAATTAAGAACTTCAGAAAAAGAATTCAAACGCGAAACATCGGCAATTACCTCATGCTCGGATGCAACAACGTTCGGAATTTCATACGATACATTATTTTCTGTTCCGGATTCAACTTCACTTTCTGAAATACCATTAAAATTATCAGAAACTTCGCCGGAAAGTTCGTTCTTCGTAACATAAAGTAACACAACGGTTTTGCCCTGAAATTTCTCGTAAGTCAACTTTTGAATTTTAGATTTCAAAAAAGCCGACGAAGTATCAATCCGAGCATTAGTTTCACGAAGATTGCGAACTTTGTCCAACAAAAGTGAAAAAGCATAATTTTCATCGGAATCCTCGCCGTACAAGAAATCGGAATTTTTCTTTATCGACAATGCAAGTGTCTTGTTTCCAATATCTTGTGCAATTGTTTCAAATCCCCAAAACGTAAAAAATATAAGTAATAAAAATCTCATTTTTTAGTACTTTTTTCGTAATACAAATTTTTGAGATTGTGAGTTGGAATAAATGTAGTTAACGAGCAGTTAATCACACCTTTCTTTGTTAACAAAATCATTGAATCAAAATCAATTGAGAGCAAATGATTGTAACCCAACTTAGTATTTTCGTAAACAACAGAAGCCTTAATTTTTCCATTGTCTTCGTCAATACTCTCAACACCAAAGTAAAAATTACAATCATTCAAAAGACAATAACTTACAAATCTGTGAAGCTCCACATCGTATTCTACTTTTGAATAATTGTAAAGATTATGTGTAATATGCAACTTGAAATTTCCGCTAAAAAGTCCGCCAAAAAGATTAGCAACTGTCTGAACCGGAAATTTAAAATCGTTCAACGGCTCTTTTCCTTTAGCATCGAAATACAAGTTTGACGACATCGCATCAATCTGATATTTAGTACCTTCAAGGATTTTAAACTGTTTATCTTCCGAAGGTTTCAACTTTTTGTAATCTACAACGGCAAAGAAATCATAATGTTTCGCAGTATCCAAAATTTCACAACGAAATTCCTGCTGCGATTCAGTAATATTCAAGCCCGTAATCAAGCTGTAACTTTTTTCAAACGAAAATTTGCAAACCTCAACTTCATTTTTTTTCCAAATAATTGAATATCTGTCAGGCGTTTCGTGAATAGAAAAGTTGCAAAGTGTATCCGTCAAAAAAAATTTCAGAGGATCAACATCCAACTTTTTATCAACGATAAATTGCTCACGGTCAGCAGGTTTCAACAATCTGAGATACAAATTGTAACGCTCTACAAAATCATAAATCTCAGCAGGGAAATCGCGATGCTGATTTTTGTTGAAAACCGGCAATCCGATATGCGTAATCACACCGGAATCATCATGGCGAATTTCATAATTATATTTTTGGGAATTAGTTTCCAAAAGATGCCCTATTTCTCTCAATTCCAGAGATTTATACAATTGAGAGTATCCGATATTAACCCAAAAACAAAATACTAATAAACATCCTAAATATCTCATTACAAGCCTCCTATCAACAAAAATTCAGAAGAACCGTCAGCTCTGTAAATTGTACCTTGAACCAAATTTCCGTTTTGAAAATCACCGGTAACCTTGTCTCCGGGCTTTGCAACCCGTTTTAAATCATCGTATTGGCTCAAAAGATGTTCATCAGTATAAATCAAAGTTCCGTTGCCATTCGGCTGACCGTTGCTAATTCTACCCGTAAAATTTCCGTATGCCAAATTATTGGAATTTCGATTATTGTTACGAGAATTATTATTACCTGAATTAGAATTATTATCAGTTTGATTTTCCGTCTGTTGCTGAATTTTCTCGTAAACTACAGCGATTTTTACATCGTGATCCGGCATCGTAAATGTTCCCGAAAAATCCGACATCGAAATAGTTTTACCGTCTAAATTCAAAGACTTGATTTCAAAACCTTCATTTGTACGGTCAACTACTTGATAATTAACAGATTCTCCTTGTTTCGCTTCTACAGGATTTGTAGTAGCATAACCATCGGTTGTAATTTTATAAACCGTTGCAGTTTCTACAGTTTCTTGCTGAATTTCATCAGTTTTATTTTCAACTTTTGAATCATCAACTAACTGATTTTCAGTTTTATTACCGATAAATTTTGTAAAAAGTAAAAAAATCAGACCGGCAACCAAAATCGCAGCAAAAGCAAACAAAAGAAATTTCTGACGGCTTTTTTTCTTATTAAGTTTTTCGCGAACTTTTTCCAATTGATAATTCAACTGACTTTCAACCAACTCTTTATCGAGATTATAAAGTTTAACAGAAGAATCCAACCTTGCCCTTTCGTTGGGAGTTACAACACCATCTTCCACAATATCGTCAATCAATTTCAAGATGTCGTCCGGAATGATGTGCAATTGAGTTTTCAAATCAAAAAGAATCTCGCTACAATTTTTGTAACGTTCTGATTTATTTTGTTTTAAACATTTATCAACAACACTTTTGAATTGAGAATTTGTAATACCCGTAGAATCATGATTTTCAGGATATTTTCCAGTAAGAAACTCTGCCATAATCAAACCGAAAGAATAAATTTCTGACTGTTGGTCAATAACAGAAGAATTTACTTTTTGTTCAGGAGACATATATTTTGGAGTTCCAGCAACTTTGAGTTTATCCTCAAAAGAATCCGAAACCGCCAAACCGAAATCAATGATTTTTACACTACGAGTTCGATTTGAAACCATGATATTATCAGGCTTTAAATCTCTGTGTACCAAACCTTTATTATGAATATATTTCAAACCTTCCAAAACCTGACGCAAAATAAAAATCTTATCATCATCGTTTTGAATGTCATTGTCGGAAATTACCTGCGAAAGTGTTTTACCATCAACGTATTCCATTGAATACCAAAGACCTTGGGAATCTTCATCGAAACGCGTAGTACGAACAATATTTTCGTGAATCAAACCGTCAAGATTATCAAATTCTTGTTTGAAAAGTTTTTTGTAAGTAGAATCGTCCTTAAATTTGGATTTTATACGTTTTACAATTTCGATTTTACCGGTATTATATTTACGACGATACAAATCGCTCATCGCCCCGGAAGTACTAAGTAAAGTATCAGTAAAATTCTGAAAATCTGATTGTTGAGAATTGTTAGACGAGTTGTTATCAGATGCTGAATTGTTGGTAACAAAACCGCTTTCTGCATTGGAATTATCTGTTATAAAGCCACTTGCAGGCTTATACCCCGTTTTTTCATTATCATCTGTTATAAAACCGCTGTTAAGTTGTTCCGCCATATTCAGAATAATTAAAAAATACAATCAAATAAAAACAAATTTTATGCAAAGAATATAAAGAAACATCGGAAATTTTCTCAATTAAATAAAAGAAAATTTCCGATGATAAAAAATTTGAAAAACTATTTTCCGCCACCGCCGCTTCCGCCGCCGGAACTTCTGCGTCGTGCTGCCGATGCCTCACGAACCGAAGACGAATACGAATTGTAACGACTGTCGTTCAACAAATAAAATGTACTAAAATATGTACCGTAACAATGATGATAATGTCTGTGATAACCATCTGAGGCTGAGTATTGTACAGAATCCTGACCAATGCCGTGATACCAATAAAAACTTCTGTAAAAATCGTTTGTTAAACTGTCTGCGGCATACAACGGAGCTTCAAGATTATCAACAGTCCATTCCCTTGATGCAAGGTGCATAAGCGGGTCTCCGGTGTTCATATTTTTGTAAATCACGCAAATTTCTTTGGAAGTAAGAAGCGCAATAACAGATTCATCTTGCGGATTTTCCTGAACACTTTCAACATTACCTTCAAGCTTGTCAATCAAATCTTTAGCTATCAATTCGGTAGTAGTAAAATCAGGTTTGTAAACGTCGGCAGTTTTATTTTCCATACCGGTAATTGCAGTTTCCAATTTGTACTTTGTAGGATCATTTTCAACCAACGATTTCAGACTTGTGCTATCAGAATTGTTACAAACAAAAAATCCGACAAGCAACAAAAGCAACCCCAAACAACCGTATTTTTTGACATTTTCATTAACTGAAGATGACGAAACCGAGGATTTAGACGAACCGGATATCAATCGAACATCTGACGAAGAAAGCTGATTACCAACCGAATACTCCACCATATCAGACCATGTTTCAACTGCTACAATGTTTGCTCCGTCATTAAACTCCTTGTACGAAGCTCTATCGCCGGGAGCAACGTCCACATCGCCCGAACAAGAGACAACTTCCTCATTACCTTGCTCTTCCACTGACATTCCGTCCGTTGCAACCGGCTGAATCATTGTCCAAAAGAAAATATCATCCTCGTCAACACTCAGCCAATAGGAATTGCTATTGGAAACTAATTTGTACTCGTCCCAATAATAAGAAGAGTCATCCTTGTATTGAATTTTTCCCGAAACAGTGTACTGTGTTCCACGTATCGAGACCAGATCGTTTACACTGAGAATCAAAGACATAATTTAAAGTAGGTTAAAATTAATATCAGAATTTTTTTATGCGGCTAATATAATAAAAGTTTTTGAAATTTACTTCCATTTTTTATCAGCTTCTGTATAATATTGCATCAACATCGGTTTAGACAACGTGTTAATACCAATATTATCAACAACTTCGTCTTTGCCGAAAAAAAACATCGAATGAGAATTTTCAGCAGTTAAATATCTGGTTTCCACCATATAATCAAAATTTTGATCCAATGGTTTCAACGATGCGATGTTAAAACCCCAATCACCGAAACTCGGAACTTCCAAATGATATGGCATTACGTTAAAACCTTCACTTTCAATGGTTTTGTTGATACACCAAAAAGCTTTCGTCGCAAAATACGGACTTGTAGACTGAACTGTAAGAATTCCGCCCTCAGACAACGAATTTTTGCACAACCGATAAAAAACATTTGAGTAAAGTTTGTTGAGTGCTTCATTATTCGGATCGGGCAAATCAACAATTATTACATCGTATTTAAACGTATTTTTAGTCAAAAAATTATAAGCATCGTCAACAATAATATCCATTTTAGGATTACTAAGTGAATTTTTGTTAACATTTGCTATAGTTTGATTATCTCGACAAAGATTAATAATATCACGGTCGAGATCTACAAGCGTAATCTTCTGAATAGTAGGATATTTCAAGATTTCGCGTGCCGCCAAACCGTCACCACCGCCAAGAATCAAAACATTTTCACGCTTAGAAGCCTTTGTGAGCGCGGGATGAACAAGAGCCTCATGATACCGATACTCGTCAACCGTAGAAAACTGCACATTTCCGTTGATAAAAAGTCGCAAATCATCACGATGTTTTGTAAGAACAATATGCTGATATTTAGTCTGTTTTACAAAAATTACCTTATCACGATAAAGTCCGTCTTCCACAAATTTTGAGATATTTTCCGAAAAAGCAGTACCGATAAGCATTCCGATTAAAATAGTAATTGTTGCAAACAAAAATCGGGAATAATGAACGATATTATTTTTGTAACTAAGAATTATAATCAGAGAAACAATAATATTGAGCGAACCGACTAAAAAAGCCGTACAAAAATACCCCAAATGCGGCAACAAAAGCAGCGGAAAAGCGATAGAGCCAATCAATCCTCCGATATAATCGAAACTGAAAATAGATGAAATTGTAACCCTAAGATTGTTTTCATTATTTTCAATAATACGCGTAAGAATCGGGATTTCCAAACCGACCAAAATGCCTATTATCATAATTATTAAATACATAATTATCTGATAACAAACAAGATAAATATTAGCCAGAAACAAAATAATCGTGGACAAACCACCGATAAGCCCAACACCTATCTCAACTGAAACAAACCAATTGAAAAGATTGCGTTTGAAGAATTTACTAAGATAAGAGCCCAAGCCCATGGCAAACATATAAATACCAATCGTAATGGAATATTGCAAAACACTGTCGCCTTTCAAAAACGAGCTTAAAGCACTAATTATCAATTCATAACAGATAGAACAACCTGAAATTATCAAGGTTGTAAGCATCAGAAGTCTATATTTAGCCATCATATCAGATGTTACGTAAAACGGTCTGGATTTTAAAATTTTTAGCCTCCAATTCATTCTGAATATTAAGAATGAAATTGTCAGGGATTACATCATCGCACGAAAAAATATCAATTGCAGCAACTTTTTTTTCAGGCCAAGTATGTATCGCGACGTGCGATTTAGCGATAACAGCCACATAAGTAACGCCCACGGGACTAAAACAATGCCAAGTCTCCTCTACAATTTTGGAATTAATTCCTTCTACAATTTTTTTTGTAATTAATTTGAGTTTATTAATATCATTGAGAATCAAAACATTACAATCGTAGAAATCAATCAATAATTCTTTTGCCATTTTAAGTTTATTTAGCTGCAAAATTAAAATTTTTACACAAATTTCACAAGTATTTTTTTATGTAATAAAAAGATATTAGCAAAAAATAAAGACCGAAAATTCAGCGGACGAGCCGACCTCTCTCCAAAGTTACCTCACAATTCATCGCGGACGCAACGTCCGCACTCCGATATATAACAACACACCCCCATTCACCTTATTTACAGTGTCTTGAGCAATTGTCAACAAAGACAAAAGCCGGTGTTAAAATCACGGATATCAGACCGGGATCTGTAGCTATCCGCCACATACCAACACAAAAAAAGCGAAACCATTATTTCTAACGATTTCGCTTTGTAAAAGGTGGCGGTTACCTACTCTCCCAGTTCGTATCTCAGTACCATCGGCGCAAGCGAGCTTAACTTCTCTGTTCGGAATGGGAAGAGGTGGAACCTCG
>JAFXZT010000173.1 GCA_017541145.1 Bacteroidales bacterium
CACCATTGCAAGCCTCAGAAATGCAAGGAGATAGAGATATGAAGAGGAAAAGCCTAAGACAAGCGGCAATAAAAAACAAAGAAAATTTTGGAAATTCTGCCCAAAATTATAATTTTGTATCTGAAACCAATTGACTTTGGACTAAGTCCCAAAGTCAATTGGTTTCAGATACAAAGCAAAAAGAGTAAATATGACTTAGTTATAAGTAAACATTTTATAGAAATAACCGTTAAATCGAGTCAACCAATTTCAGGATAGGACAAATTAGAAAAATTAGTACCTTTGTGACAAATATAAAAAATAATTATTGAATTCTATCCGATTTTTTTGTACATTTGCATAACTGATTAAAAATATTTTTTTACCACAAAAACTCAAGAAAAGATGCTAATTTACAACACAACATTTCATATCGAAGGACCCAAAAACAGTAACGAATTTGTAAACTACGTCCGTAAAGAATTTTATCCACAGTTAACCCCGAACAATCACGGAATAAAAGTCCGTTTCGTAAAATTAGTAACCGACATGGGAAACAATATGAACGGTTTTGCATTGATGATAGAGGCCGACAGTTTGAGCGCACTCAAGAAATGGAAACAAGAAACAGGCGATTCGCTTATGGAAAAACTTCGTGGAGCATTCAACTTTGAAATCCTTTCGTTCTCTACCACAATGATTGATATGATTAACTGAAATTAGAAAGCAGTAGGGTAGAAGTTATAAAAAAAATGCCCCGTTGAAGGACGAGGCAACCTAAAGATTTTCACAACGGAATAATCCTTATTGTGAATTGCTTTCAAAATTATGTTGCAAATCTACAATTTTTTTTTGGGGAAACAAATTTTTTTTTAATATTTTTGAGAAAAAATAATTTAACAACCATGAAAAAGATCTTAGGTCTCGATTTAGGAACCAACTCAATAGGTTGGGCGGTAGTAAATGCCGATGAAAATAACTCAGCCTTAAATATTAGTGCTTGCGGTAGTAGAATTATTCCAATGTCTGCCGACGTTTTAGGCGAATTTGACAGAGGTAATTCAGTATCTCAAACTGCAACCCGAACAAATTATCGCGGTATTCGTCGTTTAATAGAACGCAATTTACAACGTCGTGAGCGTTTATTGCGTGTTCTCAAAGTTATGAATTTTTTACCGTCACATTTTGCTGAAAAAATTAATAATTTTGGAAAATTTATTGACGATAGTGAACCAAAATTACCTTGGAGGAAAAATGATGACGGAAAAATGGAGTTTATTTTTCAGGAATCATTTAACGAAATGCTGAAAGATTTCGCAAACAATCAGCCACAACTTGTTGAAAAAGATAAAAAAGTGCCATACGATTGGACAATATACTATCTCCGCAAAAAAGCACTTTCTCAACCAGTTACAAAAGAAGAACTTGCATGGATTCTTTTGCAATTCAATCAAAAACGCGGCTATTATCAATTACGCGATGAAGAAACAGAAGATGAAAAAGACAAGTTGGAAGAATATTACTCTCTGAAAGTAATTGATGTAAAGGATACCGGCGAGAAGAAAAAAGATGCAACTTGGTATGACGTAATTTTGGAAAACGGTTGGGTATATCATAGGGCAAGTAGTATTCCGTTGGATTGGGTCGGTAAAACAAAAGATTTTATTGTTACAACTGAACTTGAAAAAGACGGTTCTCCCAAAAAAGATAAGGATGGAAATATAAAACGCTCATTTCGTGCACCGAAAGAAGATGACTGGACTTTGTTGAAGAAAAAAACAGAACACGACATCGAAGAAAGTAAAGAGAATGTAGGCAGTTATATTTACGACCATCTGTTGAAAAAACCGAATCAAAAAATTATCGGACAACTTGTGCGTGTTGTAGAACGAAAATTCTACAAGCAGGAACTTGAAGAAATTTTGAAAAAACAAGCGGAATTTATTCCGGAACTTGTTGATACTGAACTTTATGAAAAATGTATTAACGAGTTGTATCCTAACAATAAAGCACACCGTAATAATATTTCCAAATGGAGTTTTGCAAAATTTATTGTTGATGATATTTTGTTTTATCAACGTCCGCTAAAAAGCAAAAAATCTCTTATTGACAACTGTCCGTATGAATCTCATAAAGACAAAGAGGGAAATATCTTTTCTGTAAAATGTATAGCTAAATCAAACCCGTATTTCCAAGAATTCAGATTATGGCAGTTTGTTCAAAATCTGAAAATTTATCAGCGTGAACGCAAAACAACTAACGGACAATTAAGCCTTTTTTCAAATGAATCGGAAGGAAAACTTCAAGTTGATGTTGATGTAACTGCCGAATTTATCAAAGACGAAAATGATTTGGTAAAATTGTTCGATTGGCTAAATGACAGAGCTGTTATCAAACAAGATACTTTGCTAAATTCCTATTTTAAGATCAAAAAAGAAAAAGGTAAAGAAAAATATCCGTACCGTTGGAATTACGTTGAGGACAAAGAATATCCGTGCAACGAAACACGTGCCGCAATTCTTACTGCATTAAATAAATGCGGTATTGATTCAAAATTTCTTTCACATGAAAATGAAATGGCTCTATGGCATATTTTATATTCTGTTGATGACAAAATTGAATTTATTTCTGCGATTAAAAAATTTGCGTTAAAGCACGGATTTGAGGATAATTTTGTTGAAAATTTCTGCAAAATCAAACCTTTTAAAAAGGAGTACGGTTCATATTCAGAAAAGGCAATCAAAAAACTTTTGCCATTGATGAGAGCGGGTAAATATTGGAATTTCAACGATATAGATTCCAATACACAAGACCGTATACAAAAAATAATTACAGGTGAATATGATGAAAATATCAAAAACCGTGTAAGGGAAAAAACAATTAATTTAACAGATGAAAGTCATTTCAAATGTTTGCCTATTTGGCTTGCTTGTTACATCGTTTATGACCGACATTCTGAGTCAAAGGAAGTTTCTAAATGGGAAAAGCCCGAAGATATTGACGATTATCTGAAAAAATTTAAACAACATTCGTTGCGTAATCCGATTGTTGAACAAGTTGTTTTGGAAACTTTGCGTACGGTTCGTGATATTTGGAAACAAGAAGGTAAAATTGACGAAATCCATCTTGAACTCGGTCGCGAAATGAAAAATCCAGCCGACAAACGCAAGCAAATGACTGAAAATATCCAGCAAAACGGAAATACAAATTTGCGGATAAAAGCTATGCTTATGGAGTTTATGAACGATGAAAAAATCGAAAACGTGCGTCCGTATTCTCCAAGCCAACAAGATATTTTGCGCATTTATGAGGAAAACGCACTCAATAATCTTTCAAAGGATGACAAAGATTTTGAGTTTGTTTCTAAAATTTCAAAACAAGCAGAGCCGTCAAAAAATGACATCATACGTTATAAATGTTGGCTTGAACAAAAATACCGCTCACCTTATACAGGAGAGCAAATTTCGCTTTCAAGACTTTTTACGGACGATTATGAAATTGAGCACGTAATTCCTCAATCAAGATATTTTGACGATTCGTTCAGTAATAAAGTTATTTGCGAGGCAGAAGTTAACAAGTTGAAAGACAGACAACTCGGTTTTGAATTTATCAAAAATCATCACGGCGAAAAAGTGCAGTTGAGTCAAGGAAAAGTTGTAACAATATTCGAAGTTACAAATTATGAGGACTTTGTAAAAGAGCATTATTCCAACAACCGCACAAAGATGAAAAAACTTTTGATGGATGATATTCCCGACGGGTTTATTGAGCGTCAACTCAACGACAGCCGTTATATCAGCAAATTAGTCAAAGGTCTTTTATCAAACATTGTCCGTGAAAAAGATTCAAGCGGAAACTTTGAACAAGAGGCAGTTTCAAAAAATCTGATTTCATGCAACGGCGCAATCACCGACCGTTTGAAAAAAGATTGGGGCGTAAATGATGTTTGGAACAGAATCATTTTGCCAAGGTTTGAACGCTTGAACGAACTCACCGGCAAAGATTGTTTTACCACTACAAGTGCCGAAGGACATTTGATTCCGTCAATGCCGTTGGAACTTCAAAAAGGTTTTAATAAAAAGCGTATTGACCACCGTCATCACGCAATGGATGCCATTGTAATTGCTTGTACTACACGCGACCACGTAAATCTGTTGAACAATGAGGCGGCACATTCAAAACACAATGCCAACCGCTATCAATTGCAAACCAAACTCCGCAGAAAAAATGAAGAAGGTTATTTTAAAGAGTTTTTGAAACCTTGGGAAAATTTTTCTGCTGATATTTTTAACGCTTTGCAAAACATCATCGTAAGTTTTAAACAAAATTTGCGCGTTATCAACAAGACAGTCAATTACTATCAACATTACAACAAAGACGGCAAAAAAGTGTTTGTCAAGCAAGAAAAAGGCGATAGTTGGGCAATCCGCAAATCAATGCACAAAGACACTGTTTTTGGTGAAATAAATTTGAAAAAGAAGAAAACAGTTTCGCTTGCTGATGCATTGAAAAATCCGCAAATGATTGTTGAAAAAGAACTGAAAAAACAAATACTTAAACTGTTGAGCGAAGGTGAAGATGTAAAATCCATCAAAAAATATTTTACAGACAACAAAGATGTTTGGTCAGATGTCAATTTGTCAAAAATTGAGGTGTACTATTTTACACAAGAGGATTTGAACAAGGAAGGCAAACCCAAAGTAAGATATTTTGCAACGAGAAAACCGCTTGATACATCGTTTGCACGGGCTAAAATAGAAAACAGCGTTGCAGACACCGCAATTCAGAAAATTCTTTTGGCGCATTTGGAAGCCAAGGGCGGCAATCCAGAACTTGCATTTTCGCCTGACGGAATTGACGAAATGAACCGCAATATTTATGAGTTGAACGAAAAAAAAACACATCAACCCATATACAAGGTACGTGTATACGAAAGTGCAGAAAAATTCGCAATCGGGACTTCCGGCAACAAATCAAAAAAATTTGTAGAGGCAGCAAAAGGCACTAATTTGTTTTTCGGAGTTTTCAAGACGGCGCAGAAACGCACTTTTGTAACAATTCCGTTGAACGTTATTATGGATTGTCAAAAGAAATACGAAAAGAATTGGAAAACAAATTTGGAAAGTTATCTAAAAGAACTTAATTTGGTTTCATATGATAGCAAATTACTTTTCACGCTTTCACCGAATGATTTGGTATATCTGCCAACAAATGAAGAAATTGAAAACGGAATAATTAAAGTTGATAAATCAAGAATATACAAAATGGTCTCAACAACAGGTACACAATGCTTTTTTATTGCAGAAAACGTTGCGAAAGTTATTGTTGACAAAGTTGAATTTTCTTCTCTAAATAAGGCTGAACGTTCTATTACAGGCGAGATGATAAAAGAAACTTGTATTCCGCTGACGATTGACAGATTAGGTAATATTGTGAAAATAGGCTACTAAAAATGTTTTGGCATACATATTGAAAATTAATTTATTACAAACCAATTAATTAATTTCAATATGATAAAACGGACATTATGTTTCAGTAACCCTGCATATTTGTCGTTGAAAAATTCTCAATTGGTACTAAAACTTCCGGGAGTGGCTAACAATGAAGCACTTCCGGAAAGTTTTAAAGAAAAGTTTATTCATACAATTCCGATTGAGGATATCGGCATTGTTGTTTTAGACAACAAACAAATCACTATTACTCAGGGGCTTTTAGAAAAACTTTTAGAAAATAACTGTGCAGTTATTACTTGCGATTCGTCGCATTTGCCGGTCGGACTTTTGCTGCCGTTATGTGGGAATACGGTTCAAAGTGAAAGATTTAGAGCGCAAATTGACATCTCGTTGCCGTTAAAAAAACAACTTTGGCAACAAACAATCCGTCAAAAAATCTTGAACCAAGCTGCTGTTTTGGAAAAATGCACGGGAGAAGAGCATAGATGTATGCGCATTTGGGCAAACGAAGTCCGCAGCGGCGATCCTGACAATACCGAAGGACGTGCGGCGGTGTATTATTGGAAAAATCTTTTCAAAGGTTTTGTTTCGGATTTTGTTCGTGACCGAGAAGGCGTTGCACCGAACAGTTTTCTGAATTACGGTTATGCGATTTTGAGGGCTGTAATTGCACGGTCATTGGTAAGTTCGGGGATGTTGCCGACATTGGGAATACATCACCACAACCGCTATAACGCTTATTGCCTTGCAGATGATATTATGGAGCCTTATAGGGCGTATGTAGACGAATTTGTATTTAATTATTTCGTTCAACACCCTGAAAAAGAAGAAATTGACAAAGAATTCAAATCTGAGTTTTTAACAATTCCCACATTTGATGTAACTATTGAAGGTAAACGCAGTCCGCTGATGGTAGCCGCCACTACCACAACGGCATCGTTAAATAAATGTTTTAGCGGTGAATTGCGTAGGATTTCTTATCCGGAAATACGATGATAAACCGTTTAAGCGAATATAGGATTATGTGGGTTTTAGTACTTTTTGACCTACCAACTGAAACCAAAAAAGAACGGAAAGTGGCGGCAGATTTCCGTAAAAAGATTATGGCAGATGGATTTACGAGATTTCAGTTTTCGATTTATTTACGGCATTGTCCGAGCAAGGAAAATGCTCTGGTGCATATAAAAAGAGTGAAATCATTACTTCCTGAAGTTGGAAAAATCGGCATTATGTGTATAACAGACAAACAATTTGGCGACATGGAGATTTTTTACGGTCGCAAACCTGGAAATAAAAATTCCGGTCCGCAACAATTGGAATTGTTTTGATTTCTTATACAGTTTTTATGATTCCACGTCACAACGATGTGCTATCCAGTTACGAAAGAATACAATTTAGAAATAGAAAAACCCACTAATAAGTGGGTTTTTCATTATTGAAAACATCATTTTTTTTATTTCTCGAAAACCTTGTATCAATCAGAATCTCAATTAATTACCTAGATTGACATGTTTTCAACGTTGCAAATTTAAGAATTTTGAAAGCAATTCACAACAAA
>JAFXZT010000174.1 GCA_017541145.1 Bacteroidales bacterium
ATAAATATTATTATGATTAATTTAGAGAAAGGACAACGCATTGAAATCAAGCAACTGAAACAAGTTGCAGTAGGATTGGGTTGGAATCCAAACGAAAATACGGGTTATGACTTTGACTTAGACGCATCAGCTTTTATGCTAAACGCAAAAAAGAAAACTCCAAAAGACGAATACTTCGTTTTCTACAACAATAAAATATCACCCGATGGTGCTGTAGAATCGTCAGGCGATGACCGCACAGGTGGAAATTCCGAGGGTGGCGATGATGAAACTCTTACTGTAAATCTTCAGAAAGTAAATTCTGAAATAGAAGAAATTATCTTCACTGCAACAATCCACCAAGCGGAAGAACGCAAACAAAATTTCGGACAAGTTCACAACGCTTACATCCGTATCTACAATCAAGAAAACAATGAGGAAATCGCCCGTTACGACTTGGATGAAGATTTTTCGATTGAAACATCCGTTGAATTCGGACGACTTTATCGCAGAGGTCTCGAATGGAAATTTGAAGCTCTCGGCAACGGTTGCAAAGGCAGTCTTCAAACTCTTGTAAATAAATATTGTTACTAATCCTAAAAAACAAATATATCTAATGGCAATAAATCTCGTAAAAGGACAGCGAATCAACCTCCAAAAAGAGAGCGGTCAAAAACTTACAAATTTCTGTGTAGGATGCAATTGGGGAGCAATTACAAAAAAAACATTTTTTGGATTGGCAACAAAAGCAATTGACGTAGATTTGGATTTGAGTTGCATTCTATTCAACCAACAAGGCGAAATTACGGATTATATCTGGTCTCCGTTGTACAATTTTACCAAAATAGGTCTGCCACAAGGCAAATTGGATTCCAACGACAGAGCATTGCACCACACAGGAGACGACAGAACCGGCGATCAAGACGGAGATGACGGTCTTGACAACGAAATCATTACTGTGGATCTCTCTCGTGTAAGCAAAGAAATAAATTCAATCGTATTCTTTTTGAATATTTACAAAAACAGAGAATATGAAGGCGATTTTTCAGGAATTCCATACGCATCTATCCGCATGTTTGAAGGCACTCCGTCCAAAGTAAATTCTGTATTTGCCTCATACAATGTAGCAACCAAAACAGAATGTGTCGGCAAACGAGCACTCATTATGGGTAAACTTTACCGTCACGACGGAGAATGGAAATTTAATGCAATAGGAGACGCATACGAAGATCCTACAATCGCACATACAATTATGAGAGTAATTAAGGACTATTCAAAATAATCACCATGATAGATCTCGAAAAAGGACAACGCATCAACTTACAAGAAAACTTGCATTTTGTTGGAGTAGGTTTGGGATGGAAACCGAATCAAGGTACAGGTGCAGATTTCGATCTTGATGCAAGCGCATTCATGTTGAATGCAAACGGTAAATTGCCAAACGATAATTTTTTCGTATTTTATGGCAACCAAGCATCCCCGGATGATGCAGTAAAATCCGAAGGCGACAATTTGGTGGGCGGCGGCAATGGCGACGACGAAACTATCAAAGTAGAATTGCAAAAAGTATCACCAAATGTTGAAGAAATAATATTTACAGTTACGATTTACGATGCCACCGATCGCAGACAAAATTTCGGACAGGTAAGAAACGCATACATCAGAATTTATAATGATGAAACCAAAGAAGAAATTGCCCGTTACGATTTGGACGAAGATTTCTCGATCGAAACTGCTGTAGAATTCGGACGATTGTACCGTAAAAACGGCATGTGGAAATTTGAGGCAATGGGCTACGGCTACAAACACGGATTGGCTCGACTTGTTGAAAAATACGGTTCATCAGTTACTTATAACTCAAAAAACCTGTAACAAAGAAAATTCTAACTTCATATACCTAATAATATGAGAAGACTACCTGTTTATCTACTATTAGACACATCCGGCTCGATGTACGGCGAACCGATTGAGGCAGTAAAAAACGGAGTGCAGACCTTAGTTTCTTCGCTCCGCAGCGATCCTTACGCCTTGGAAACGGCATTTCTAAGCGTAATAACTTTCAATTCTACGGCACAACAAATTTCGCCGTTAACAGAACTTACAACATTTCAGCAACCAAGCATCGATGCCGGCGGCTGTACAGCTCTTGGAGAAGCACTTGCATTGCTTGCTGAAAGAACAGATGCCGAAGTTACCAAAACAACTGCCGAGCACAAAGGCGATTGGCGTCCGCTGGTTTTCATTATGACCGACGGCGAACCTACTGACGATTTTACAAAAGGCCTCAACGAATTCAAGAAACGCAAATTCGGTATTGTTGTAGCATGTGCAGCTGGTCAGGATGCCAACACCAATACGCTCAAACAGATTACAGAAAACGTTGTACAACTCGACACTGCCGACAGTGCAACAATCAAAGCGTTTTTCAAGTGGGTTACAGCATCAATTTCCACAAGCAGCAAATCAGTTGAAAATGGTGGAATCAACCTTGAAAAGATGTCGGAGCTTCCTCCCCCACCACCAGAAGTAAATATTGTAGTATAACATTTTTACAATTATGAGACGACTACCCGTTTACATCTTGATAGATACGTCAGGCTCGATGAAAGGCGAACCTATCGAAGCGGTAAAAGTAGGTCTTGCCGACATGATGGCAACATTGCGGCAAGACCCTTACGCTCTTGAAACTGTATCTATCAGCATCATAACGTATGACAAAGACGTTAAACAAATACTTCCGCTTACAGATTTGGCAGATCTTCAACTGCCCGAAATCACTACGCCCGATTCTGGTCCGACACATTTAGGTGCGGGTCTCAAAATGCTTTGCGAAAAATACGACCACGAGGTCAACCATGGAACTATTAATCAAAAAGGCGATTGGATGCCGTTACTTTTTATCTTAACTGACGGAAAGCCTTCTGACATCCAAGAATATAACAATATAATTCCAATTGTAAAAAATCATAATTTTACAAGTATCGTGGCGTGTGCAGCAGGTCCGAAAGCACAAATAGAACCGTTGAAAAAACTTACAGACAATGTAGTTTCGCTTGACACAATGGACGGCAATTCGTTCAGGAAGTTTTTTTCATGGGTTACAATGCAAGTACAAGCAGGCGGCAAATCGGTTGGCACTACCGACAGTGTGGAACTTCCGGCACCTCCGGCAGAAATTAATATTGTAATCTAAAGTATTGATTATGCGCAGACTACACAAAACGAAGGTGTTAACATCAACAGAGGACGCGGATAATGGAAAAAATATTGGAAATTATAAAACAACTAAGCGGTGATGTATCTCAAGAAACAATCAACAAGTTTTTGGGTGACACCGTTACGAAAATATGGAAGGAATACATCATGGACATCGAAACCGTCATAAAAAACAAAGTTGACAGTCTGAAAATTACAATTCCAAACGCATCTGTCAACAAGGAATACAAAACAGAAGTTCCTTTCCAAATAGATGATATATCAGAATATTGTGTTGAAGGTCTGGAAGATACGGGTCTTACAATCGATAAAAATGAAAATGGTTTTATTATAAGCGGAACTCCGACCAAATCCGGTACATTTCCGCTTGTAATAAAATATCGTCACGAAGTAAGTTTGCTCGGAAAAAATCTCGAACGCAAAATCGATTTGATAATCAATCCTGATCCGAGGTCGCTGTGGAAAGATCTTCCCGTAGCCCCTGACATCGAATACCCGAAAGAAAACACTCAAGTTCAATACATAAAAGTTCCGTCCAAAGACGGTACTTCCAGAAAAGATATCGCAGCGGCATCCAAACGAGGTCGCTCTCATGCCAACGAAGGCAAACCTCGCGACGATGATTTCAAACTCTACCACAACGACGAAAACGATTGGTACGTAATTGCCGTTGCCGATGGTGCCGGCAGTGCAAAATATTCGCGCGAAGGCTCAAGAATTGCTTGCGAAATTGCTGTTAATCATTGTATCAACGAGTTGAAAAACAGCGAAAACTTTGAGGAAAATATTGCACAATACAATTTGTTTAAAGACGACTCCGAAGCCGAAGCGCGAAAATATGTTGGCGATGACATCTATAAAATTGTCGGCAATGCGGCATTTTTAGCGCATAAAGAAATTGACAAAGTAGCTGACGAAAAAGGCGTTCCGTCAAAACTTTATGCTACAACATTGCTTTTGGCGATTGCGAAAAAATTTGAATTCGGATGGTTTGTTGCAACATTTTGGGTTGGCGACGGTGCAATTTGTCTTTACTCTGAAGACAACAACGGAGAACAGCCGCAATCAATATTAATGGGCGTTCCCGACGAAGGTGAATTTTCCGGTCAGACAAGATTTCTTACAATGCCCGACATCTTCAAAGATTCAACATCGCTTTATAAGCGTCTGAGATTCAAAATTGTAAACGATTTTACAGCATTGTTTTTGATGACAGACGGAGTTTCCGACCCGTGGTTTGAGACCGACAGCAATCTCAACAATCCCGAAAAATGGAAAGCATTTTACAAAGAAATTCAAGACAACAAAGAGCATCCGGTACTTCTTGAGGACGACAACGAGGAAACTGCACAGCAACTTCTCTATTGGTTGGACTTTTGGTCGCCCGGCAACCACGACGACCGCACTATCGCAATTTTATACTGAAAATATGGCAAAAATTATCAAAATAAAAGCTGATGACGGCAGCGAAATTGAATTTTACGACGAAATAAAAGCACAGGGCGGTGTAAAAGACGTGTATTTTTCGCCATCAAAACAATACGTTGTGGCATTTTACCGCAAACCTCTCAACGAGTTAAAACCAAGTGAGAAAGACCGTCTGCAAAATATAGTCGGCATTTACAAAGAACGAATTTTCAATCAAGCGGGCGGCGACTATTGGAAAAAACTTTTTGCTTGGCCGGAAAAATCCGTTGAATGGAACGGCAAAATAGGAGTTGTTGTACCGTTTTATGACAAAAAATTTTTCTTCAACGGCGGACCTTTTGACGGCAAGGAAAAAAACGGCAAATGGTTTGCCTCGGCAAAATTGCGTAACAAGTTTTTGCCCGCCGACCAAAAAGGAACTTGGCTTTCTCATTTACACGTTTGCATAAAAATTGCCCGTGCAGTGCGCCGACTTCATGCCGCAGGTTTGGCTCATTCCGATTTGTCGTACAACAATGTTTTAATTGATCCATTATCCGGAAGTGCCTGTATCATAGACGATGACGGACTTGTTGTGCCCGGTAAATATCCGCCCGATGTTGTTGGAACGCCCGATTTTATTGCGCCCGAAGTTTTATCAACCAAGTCGCTGAAAATTGACGATCCGAATCGAAAACTTCCGTGCGTCTATACCGACCGTCATGCATTGGCAGTGCTGATTTATATGAATTTGCTTTACCGTCATCCGCTACGAGGCGGCAAGGTTTGGGATATTGACGACCCGGCAAAAGACGAAGAAATGACAATGGGCGAAAAGGCTTTGTTTATCGAGCATCCTACCGACAAGACCAACCGCGTAAAAATCGACGATTTAGAAAAAAGTCAATTACCGCAAGGCGACCCGTCAAAATTGCCATACACTATTTGCGGACCATATCTTAAAACATTGTTTGACAGAGCATTTATTGACGGTCTGCACGATCCGCAAAAACGTCCGAGTGCAGCAGAATGGGAAGATGCGTTGGTAAAAACCACCGATTTGGTACAACCGTGTCAAAATCCGAACTGCGAAGCTCATTGGTTTGTCTTTGACAATACTACAAAACCTCAATGTCCGTTCTGCGGCAAAGAATACAAAGGGCAACTACCGATTCTCAATTTTTATTATTCTCCGAGCCGCGGAAGATTTATGTCAGAAAATTACAGACTAATGATTTACGACAAACAGACGCTTTATATGTGGCACGTAAACCGCAATATCGGAGCAAACGAAAAGACAAGCAATGAAGACAAAAAACCGGCAGGTGATTTTCATTTTCACAACAATCAATGGATTTTGATAAACCGCCGTCTTGACGACATGTATGAAATATTGTCCGACGGCAGCAAAAAATCAATTGGAATCGGTGATTATGTACCGCTCACCGAAGGAAGAAAAATTTTACTTTCAACAAAAGAAGGCGGAAGATTAGTAATAGTACAATTAGTAAATAATTAAACAAATATGACAGACGATTTTGCAAAAGAAGAAAAAGAGGAAATATTACCACCTCCTCATAATAACAATTCAGAAGTAGCAGTTGAAACTCCAATTATTACAAGTGAATATTTGAAAGCCAACACCAAAATTCGCGGATGGCTGATACTTTTCCTAATATCTCTATCATGCGGCGGACTAATCAGCGCAATAGCTCCGATAGCAACATTTAATTTATCAGAATGTGGAGGCAGTATCGCTTTGGCGATGACAGATGTAGTCATCGGAATAATGATGTTGGGCATGGCAATATACATATTATATTCTTTTATAAACCGTCGTCCAGATACAGTTTTTGCTGCTAAAACATATATTATAACAGCCTTTGTATCAAATCTTTCAGAATTTTTAATCGGAATAATATACGGATCAGATACTCTTGATACAAAAGAGATGGCACAAATATTTAAATCACTGATATTTTCAGTAATATGGTTTTTGTATTTAATTTATTCCAAACATGTTGCTGAAATTATACCAAAAAGTTACAGAAAGAAATTTATAGGCAATTATATTTTGATTATTGCTTTGGCAGTAATACCAAGTACATTATTTGCAATTGGAATTTACGAAATAACTTCCAGACAAGATCAAATAACTGAAAATATCAACAAACTTAGCTCGCAATTGCAAGAAAATGAACGTACAGACGGAAAAATCATTTTCACAATACCGGATATTTACAAATGTGAAGAAACAGAGACAGACGGTTTTAAAGTTTACAATTTGGAAACAGCCTTGGATTTAGTTTCTATTACACTACTCAGCGATTATGACAGCGACGATTCCAAAAAAAATTTTATAGAATACTGGGAAGCAAGTAAACCGCAAGATATCAACGAATACGAGCATGAAATAGTAACTGACGAAGTACGTACAATCAATAATTATAAATATTTCTACAGAGTAACAAAAATTGTTATTGATGAAACAGAGCAATATTGGCAGTATGCATTACTTTTCGATGATAAAAAGCAGAAAATATGCGTTATATCGATGTTGGATTACAACACTGAAACCAGATTTTTAGAATTTATAAAAGGAATAAAATTTTTGTAAAAATCAAAAATGCAAATCACAATAATCAGAAACAATCAATCTTTCGGACCATACGACGAAAATACTTTGTTGCAATATGTTAATCAAGGACAAATTTTACTCCACGATATAGCTATTGCACAAGGCGAAACAGAACAGAAAATTGTGTCCGACTATTTAAAACAAGCAAACCTGAAACCCGATATTATTGACAATGGAAATATTGCAAGTCAAATAAAAAATATCGGTCAGGAACTAATTTTCCCTCATTCTACAATATTTACGAAACAATTTGTTTCCGACAAAAGATTCATAATTTTAGCATTGGTGGGATTGCTTCCGATGGTAATAATGGAAATTCCGTTGGGCGGTTTTTTTGTATTTTACAACATATCTCTTTATTTTTCAATGATTTGGGGATTATTCTTCTACGCGTATTTCATGACACCGCAAGTAGATTTCACAACAACACTAAAATTGTTTTTCGTTACGCAAATATGTGTGTTTATAGCTTGGGATCTTTTGGGATTATATCATCTGAATCCGTTTTACCTGCTAACCGACAACGCATTTTTGCCGTTCAGATTATTAGGTTATATACTCGGAGTGGGGTTGACAGAAGAATTTTTCAAAGCATTACCACTATTGTTAATTCTAAAATGGACAAGAGAACCATTAATTCCGCAAACTATGGTTTACTACGGATTGATTGCCGGAATTGCTTTCGGCGTTTGGGAAGGCGTTCAGTATCAAATGAATATCAATATTGAATTGAATTATACTGAATCATTTTTCATGAATATTGCCCGACTTACAAGTTTACCGTTTTTGCATGCGTGTTGGTGCGGCATAGCAGGATATTTCTTGTCATTTGCACAACTTTACCCGAAATATAGAAAAGGGATGTATGTACTTGCATTTACAATTCCGGCAATTATACACGGTCTTTACGATACATTTTCAAGTTGGCGTTTTGTACCGCTTGCAATTGTAATTATCGGATTGATGCTGTTAATAGTATATTTGAAACAAAGTGTAAATTATCAATCAAAATTAAGGAACTAAATTACAGTAAAGAGATATTTCACACAAAAAAAAAACAGAAAACACAAAAATTTAGGAATTTATATCCGCACATTTTTGTGTTTTCCGTTATAACAAAAAAAATTCTTAGTCAATTTTTCTCATTGCACTCATACTGATTGCTACAGTTGAAGCATTGTGCAAAAGAGCAGCAAGTGACGGAGAAATTACATTAGTCAAACCGCCTAAAATCAACATGGAATTTATGCCAATGATAGCATCGTTGTTAGTTTTTATACGTTTTTTGAGGTTTTTACCAATTTTAATTAATTTTGGCAACGAAGATAAACCATCGTCAGGCAACATAATATCAGCGGTTTGTCCAGCAATAGAAGATGCTTTTCCCATCGCAATTCCGATATCTGCCGTAGATAATGCAGGAGCATCGTTGATACCGTCGCCAACCATTGCAACAATTCTACCTTCAGATTTAAACTTCTGAATATAAGCAACCTTTTGATCCGGCAATGTCTGCGAATAATATTCTGTAATTCCAGCCTGTTGAGCCACCGCACGAGCCGTTTTTTCGCCGTCTCCGGTAATCATTACAATATTTTTTACGCCTGCTGCTTTGAGCATTTTTATAGCCTCTACAGAATCTTGACGTATAAAATCTTTTATCGCAATCAGGCCCGCAAGTTCATCGCCCTCAGAAAAATACAAAATTGAATCTCCCGTTTCGCCAAGCTGTTCGATATGATATTTAGCCTCATCGGTAAGGGGAATTTTTTCGTCGTCAAAGATAAAATGAGCAGAACCGATACGAAGTTTTTTTCCGTTAACAGATGATGCAATACCATGTGCCAAAACATATTCCACTTTTGTATGTTCTTCTTCGTGAACAAGATTGCGTTTTTTTGCTTCCACAACCACAGCTCGCGCCAAAGAATGAGGGAAATGTTCCTCCAAACATGCCGCCATTCGGAGTACTTCGGTTTCGTTTCTACCGCCAAGCGCAATCACTTTTGAAACTTTCGGTGCAGCCTCGGTAAGAGTTCCCGTTTTATCAAAAACAAACGTATCTACTTGAGAAATAAGCTCTAAAAATTTTCCACCTTTTACGATTATTCCATTTTCAGCACTATCTCTCATCGCAGAGAGTACGCAAATCGGTGCTGAAAGTTTCATTGCACATGAATAATCTACAAGCAACGTAGACATCGCCTTTGAAAAATTTCCGGTAGCAAGATACGTGCCGGCTGCAAGTAAAAAGTTGTACTTAACCAAATGATTTGCAATACGTTCGGCATTCACTTGAGAAGCAGCTTTCAACGCTTGCGAATTGTCGATAAGAGATACTATTTGATTGATTCTCGTTTCTTTGCCTGCCGATTTTACGCTGACAACAATTTCGCCGTCTTCTATTATCGTAGAGGCAAATACACCCGAACCTTCTTTCTTTTCGACAGCCAATCCTTCGCCCGTCATCGAAGCCTGATTTACCATTGCAAGCCCCGACACAACAGTTCCGTCAGCAGGAATTACACCACCGATTCTACAAACAACCTTATCGCCTTGTTTCAGATTTTTGGTATGCACCTGAATCTCTTGACCATCGTCAGTCAAAACATTAACAACTTCTTCTGTGTTAAGAAGCGAATATGCAAGATTGTCGTAAGATTTGCGTTTGATATATTCCTCCAAAACCTCACCGATACCAAGCAAAAAGGATACTGACCCGGCAGTATTGATATCACCGCTAAAGAAAGAAAAACCCAACGCCGTAGCATCCAACACATCGGCACAAAAAATTTTGCCTTTCATAACGCATTTTGCACCTTGATACAATCGCGGCGTAATGTTGATAAGCTGAATTGTTTTGCGTAATGGAAACGGCAAAAGTTTTTTCAAATAATGCGAAATCACCCTTCCGGCAAGAATCGAAAACAATGTCGGCTGCGGAATATCCAACATGCTGACAGCATTGAGTAACTCTTGGTTTTCAAACTGTTTCTTATCCAACGCACGGAAAAACGACAACGCCTGTTCCTCGCTAATATCCTTGTAATGAATAAGAATACTGCCGGAAACAGGATTTATTTCTACAGACGAAATACCCTCCTGCGTTTCAGTTAAGTTTTTTATCAATCCCAACTGCCGAGGAGAGAAAAGATGTCGGTCGTACCGGATTCTAACACGTCCGGGGAGTGAATGTGCAATTTTGAAGTTCATTTATTTGGAAAATTAAACCAAATTATTCATTTTTTCTTTTTGCTTCTTCCACCATATCCTGAGCATCTTCTTTAACGGTTTCAACAAATGCCTGAGCCTCGTCTTTAAGTTGCTGACCGGCAGAAAGAAGTTTTGCACAACCTTTTTGAACTGTTTTAGACTTCATAAGAGCAACAACAGCAATACCTGCCAATGCTCCTAAAAAAAATACACTTGTTTTTGAGATATTTGTAAACATAGCTAAAAAATTTAAAATATTAAAAAAATAACTACGGCAATTATAAAACCTTTTTCAGAAATATACAATACCTAATTTTAGGTATCTTAACGTTTCGCGAGTATTTATTTACAGGTAAAATTTTCACTATTTCTTTTCAATTTATTTATAATAATTCACTGTTTTTCATCCTTTTATCGGGACGGCTCGTGTACTTTTGATTACGCCAATCACAAATACACTGTGCAGGTAACCGATGCAATCAATATTTCCTAATTTTTCAAGTATGAATTTCTGATAATCATTCATGTCACGAACGTAAACTTTTATTTGAAAATCATAATCACCGCTTGTATTATAACACTCTGTAATTTCGTCAATTGTCTGAACGGCATCCAAAAAATCACGATTGTTTTTCTGATTATGCTGTTTCAAACGGATGTTACAAAGTACCATCATGCCGTTACCTACTTTTTCGGGATTTACAACCGCCATATAACGTTCAATATAACCCTCACGTTCAAGGCGTTTCTGACGTTCAAAGGTTGGAGAAGGCGAAAGATTAATTCTCGCGGCAAGTTCTTTTACTGTCTGATGCGAATCGCGTTGCAATTCTTTCAAAATTTTAATATCAGTTTCGTCTAAAGTTTCAGTGCTTATCATTTTGTGATTTGTCGATTTTACAGAATAATATTTGGCAAATATACAAAAATTTGAGTATAAAAAACATATTTTACTGAACTGATCAGAATTTTTGGCGATAAAAAAAATGTTACATTTCTTTGCAGCATAAATCATAAAAACAACAACAAAATGACTAAAAAATACGCACCGCACAGAGCGGATATCGTCGGCAGCTTTTTGCGCCCGCAGAAGTTGAAAGAAGCAAGAGCTAAATTTTATAACGGAGAAATCGAATATCAAGAATTAAAAGATGTGGAAGACGAACTTATCAAAAATTTGATAGAGAAACAAAAATCTCACGGTCTTGAAGTAATCACGGACGGAGAATTCAGACGCGCTTATTGGCATTTGGATTTTATGTGGGGTTTCAATGGCGTTGAACATATCGAATTGGAACACGGCTACAAATTTCACGGTGAAGAAACAGCAAAAGGTTCAATAAAACTTACCGACAAAATTTCCGGTGAACATCATCCGTTTGTAGAACATTTTAAATTTGTAAAACAGTTTGAGACCTCGGATGTTGTTGCAAGACAGACAATTCCGGCTCCGGCTCAATTTTTATCAGAACTTTTCAGAGGCGACAATATCATCAATACAAAATCGGTTTATCCTGATATCAACGAATTGGAACACGATATTGCAAAGGCTTATCAAACGGTAATAAAAGATTTGAGAAAAGCAGGTTGCAAAAACATACAATTTGACGACTGCACTTGGGGAATGATTGTTGACAACAATTATTGGAAAACAAAATTTTCACAAGGTTTTGTTCTTAAAACCGAAGCCGAAAGATTTTTGAGAGTCAACAATTTGGCACTTGAAGGCAGACCTGACGATGTAACAATCACAACTCACATCTGTAGAGGAAATTATCATTCAACATACGCAAGCCAAGGACCTTACGACAATGTTGCTCCGTATGTTTTTGCTCAAGAAGATATTGACGCTTTGTATTTGGAATTTGACAACGAACGTTCAGGAAGTTTTGAACCGTTGAAACAAGTTTCGGAAAACAAAAATGTAGTTTTGGGTTTAATCACCACGAAATCACCGGTTTTGGAAGACAAAGACGTAATCAAAAAAAGAATTGAACAGGCTGCACAATTTGTCCCGCTCAACAGATTGTTTTTGAGTCCTCAGTGCGGTTTTGCATCATGCGAAATCGGCAACAAACTCACTGAAGATGAGCAATGGGCGAAAATCGATTTGGTTCAAGAAATTGCGAAGGAGGTTTGGGGGTAACATCTCTTTGTAAAAAAAATTTCTCGAACTAATACAACAAACGGCGTAACCTAAACGAATAGGTACGCCGTTTCTTTTTATGAGGAAGCCTAAATTAAACACCCCTATAATAATCAAGTATTTTTGACTTAAACATGTATTCGTATTTAGCTTGAATTCTGTCTGCAACGGCTTTCATCCATTGAGTACGGCTTTCATTATATTCTGTTTGAGAAGCTTTGCCGTTTTCGTATTTTTTTGACATCAATTCAAAAGCAGCTGCTGCACTTTCTTCAGCGGAAATACTTGCGGAATATTTACTTTCGGAAGCTACCGCGCTGTAATAAGCCTGCTGAACTTCTTTGTAAAGTATCTTTTTGTCTGACTCCAATTGTAAATTCTGAGAATCATACTGAAGTTTGGAACTGCGGACACGATTGCGAGTAGCGAACTTATTGAAAATCGGTACGTTGAGCGACAATGCGATGTACTGACTGAAATTATTGCTCATCTGTTTTGAAAAATTGTCATTATCAAAACCGTTTACTGTATAATAATTGCTACCCACACCGCCCGAAAGCGAAAGTGTCGGATAATAACCGGCTTTGGCAATGCTGATTTCTTTTTCTGCACTTTGGATTCTCAACTCATCGGCTTTAATTACTGATTTGTTGTTGAGAGCATCGGCATAAACATCTTCTATTGAGGCAATTGCTTGAAGTACATCGTTGGTATCAGGTTTTTCAATCAACAAACTGTCAGGACTTGGAAGTTCCAACAATTGACTGAGTTCCAACAATGCCAAACGATAATTGTTTTCCGCCTGAACTATCGACAATTGGTCTTGAGCTACTTGTGATTTTGCTTGTACAACATCGCTTTCAGAAGCCTTGCCGTTCTCCAACAATTTTTGTCGCATAGTAAGTTGAAACTCACTCAAGGATTTTTGATTTTCAGCAACTTGTAGTATCTCGTCGGCGTAAAGCACTTCAAGATAAGCCGAAGTTACTTGTATTCCCAAATCTTCCTTTGCGCGACCAAGATCTGCCGTAGCCGCATCAAGCTGCAATTTGCTGAGTTCAATATTACGGACATTTTGAAATCCGTTGAACAATATCATATTTGCACCGACATTAAACGATGTAGAAGAAGTGGTACGGTTAACATAAGTATTGTCAGCCGAAAGACCGCGACCGAAATTCCAACTCTGGTTCACCTGTGCGTCCACACTTGGCAAACGGTTCATTTTGGCAGTATTGAGATTTATTTCACTTTGCTCAATTGTATTTTGTTGCTGTCGGATGTTAACATTGTGTTCCACAGCATAATTGATACATTCGCTGAGAGTCCAACGCTGCTGAGCACCGGCAGTGAGGAAAAGTGTAGCAAATGCAATTGACAACAATAATCTTTTCATCTGTTATTCCTCATTTTTTTGGTTACCGCGAACTATATCGCCTTCGTTTAAACCGCTAACAATCTGAATTTTGATACCGTCGGAAATTCCGGTTTCTACAGCTTTGCGTTCAAATTTTTGAACAGGAAGACTGTCAGTAAGAACGTAAACAAAAGTACTGTCGCCGCTAAATTCCAATGTACTTTCAGGCACGCACAAAACTTTCGGTTTGCGTTGCAACACTATTTCGGCATTTGCGCTGTAGCCGGAACGAATTGTAACAGTGTCAGGTACAGTCATTGCAGCTTTTATTTCAAACTGATTTGCACCGTTTTCTTCCACACCTTTAGGCGAGATATATTCGAGTTTTGCATCAAATTTCAAATCCTGAAGCGCACCCAAAGTGATTATTACAGGCATTCCTTCTCTAATTCGTCCGACTTCGGTTTCATCGATTTTACCTTTGAAAATCAAATCACCCATATCAGCAACGGTAGCTATTGTAGTACCATCATTGAATGTATTGCTAAGTGTAACAGTGTTACCAACTTTTACAGGAATATCAAGAATAAGACCGGTAATTGTAGAACGAATCAATGTATTTGTATTGTTTTTAGCATTGCGTGAAATACCGGTTTTTACAATATCAAGATTATCTTCGGCAGCTGCAAGTTCCTCTTTAGCACGGTTGTACGAAGTTTCTGCTTCTTCAAAATCGTGAGCGCTTACAAGTTTGTCTTCATAAAGATTTTTTACTCTCTTGTATTCAGCTTCCACTTGGCTGAGACTGATTTTTGCAACTCTTACGCGACTTTCTGCATTATTGAGTTCACCCATTTCAGGAATTACTTTTACCTTGGCAATTACTTCGTCTTTTGCTACAGGTTGACCGGCTTCTTTGTAAAGTTCGGTAATGATACCCGAAATTTGCGGTTTTACCTGAATTTCGTTACGAGGTTCAATCTTGCCGGTAGCAATTGTAGTTTTCTCAATATCAGCAATTTCAGCTTTTTCAGTTTCGTAAAAAACATCTTTTGGCTGACTGTTTGACCAAAGCAATCCGAATGTCCAAATAATAACAAGTGCGATGATTACAAGCACTGCAATTTTAATTATCTTTTTCATGGTATTTTATATCTTGTGAATTATCTAAGTTAATAAATTACGTTTACATTTTTTATTCTTCTCTCATGGCTTCTATCGGTTTGATAGCCATTGCTCTGAGAGCCGGAGCAAGTGCCGCCATTACGCCAAGGCAACCGAGGATTACGGTAATACTGATTCCTGCCGAAAGTGAAATTCCGAATCCGTAATGTTGTCCGGCATCATTTTTCAACAACTTGTCAGCAATATTCAGTACCATAACTCCGGCAGATAGTCCCAACAATCCGGCAACAATTGTAAGTACCAGACATTCTGAAATTATCTGTTGCAAAATATCCGATGACTTGGCTCCAATTGCGCGACGGATTCCGATTTCCGAAGTTCGTTCTTTTACAGTTACCATCATGATATTGGAAACTCCGATTACACCGGCAAGCAATGTTCCCAATCCGATAATCCAAGTAAGAGCCGCAAGACCGATAAACAAATTATCAAGTACAGCAAACATCTCAGCGGCATTTACATTTCCTACAGCTTGTTTATCATCAGGATGGATGTAATGTACTGATTTCAAAACTTTTGATATTTTCTCTTGTACGTCACTCATCTTATAGCCGCTTTTTGCAGTGTAAGCCAAAAGATGTATCCTCGAACCCATGTTATAAGTTTTTGAAAGTGTTGACAATGGTATCATCACCGATTCTGAAGTTCTTCCGTTGACAGAAATTGAGGATTCACTTACTGACACTCCTACAACTTGATACCGAATTCCGTCGATTTTGATATACGAACCACAAGGATTGAATTCTTTCGGAAACAATTGCTCGTAAGCTTTTTTACCGACTACACAAACTTTACGATTTTCAAGAATATCAATTTCGTTTAAGAATCTTCCGTATTTCAACGGCTGTTCCTCAATAAATTTAAAACTTGGCTCTACACCTTTTACAATACAATCATTGTACTTATTTTCACCGTAGATTGCAGTTTTGCCCCACATAGAAATTTCACCTGTCAGATAATCGATTTCTTTTACATTACGTCTGATAATATCCAAATCTTTGATTTCCAAATCCCAATATCTACCTTTATTGAATCCCTTGTAAGGCAAAGAGGTCTCGTCGGTAAATGTAAAACCAGAATTTGTAGCAAAACCGTTCATCATCAAATGAACCATACCGCCTACACCGTTGCTTCCGCCGTAAAGTATTACGAGCATGAATATTCCCCAGAATACGCCAAATGCCGTAAGAAAACTTCGCGACTTGTTTTTGGTGATTGTGTCGATAATTTCGTTGAATGTATCTGTATCGAATCTCATAATAATTACCCCCTCAATGCTTCAATAGGTTTAATACTAACAGCACGTTTAGCAGGGAAAAATCCCGCAAGTGTACCGGCAACTATCAATGTAACAGTAGCTTCTACAGCAATTGCAATATCAACAGTAGGATCTTGAAATGCCTCAAAATTCTGTTGCTCGATTATCATGTTCAAAAGTTCGGTAGTACCGATACCCATCAACATCCCGACATAACCGAAAATTGCAGTAATTACCACACTTTCAGTAACAATCATCAAAAGTATCTGTCTTGGTTTTGCGCCCAAAGCCTTACGAATTCCAAATTCGTGAGTTCTTTCTTTTACAGTAATCAGCATGATATTAGAAACTCCAACGATACCACTAATAAGTGTAAGAATACCAACAATCCAAATGGAATTTGTTAAAACCTCCATTACATTCTGAGTTCGCAAATAATTTGTAAAACGATTCCAAATCCACAATGCACCTTCATCATTTTTATCAAACATCCTTCGTTCTCCAATCAACGACATCATGTTGGATTCAAATGCATCGTTTTCTTCTATCGACGTTAAGTTCTTGGTAGTAAGAGTAATCATGTCAACATAACCGTCTTTGTCATAAATCGTCATCAACGTAGAATACGGCACATACAAAGTATGCGAATTTTCAGAATCATCTTGTTTGTAAATACCAACTACACGGAACATAAAACCTCCGGCGTTTACAAATTGTCCGATAGGGTCGCTATTCGAAAACAAAATTTCAACAGTCTTGGTACTCAACACACAAATTTTACGTTTCTGATTGATATCAATATCATTTACAAAGCGACCTTCTTTTATCTCCAGTGAATTTACCTTAATATTTCCGGGATAAACGCCATCAAGAGTTGCATTTACATACTCATTGCCGTAACTAATTTTCAAACCACTTTTGCTTGACACCGGATAGATGTCAATAATATTGGTATCCAAATTCTGTTTCATAGCCCGTAAATCTGACTCGTTGAGTCTTACACGCCGTCCGGTTCTCAATCCGTTGTATTCTATCGTTGTCCAACCCGGATAAACAGAAACCGAATTAAGTGCACGTTTTCCTGAACTTGACTGAAATGCATGTACCAAACCGTTACCCGCGCCAAGCAGCACTATCAGCATAAAAATACCCCAAGCCACTGCAAAACCAGTCAATGTTGTTCTCAGTTTATTGCGTTTCAGTGATGATAATATCTCTTCAAACATCTTTTTACTTTTACATTTTTTTCAAACTATTTGAAACCCATTGCCTTGTCATGGTTTCGGTTGTCCTCAATAGCACCGATAAGACCGTCTTTTATATGAACAATCTTGTCGGTTTGATTTGCAACACCGCTCTCGTGAGTCACCACCACAATTGTAAGACCTTGTTCCTTATGAAGCGATTTCAATATTTCCATTACCTCAACCGAAGTTTTGGAATCCAACGCTCCAGTCGGCTCGTCCGCCAAAATAATTTCGGGTTTTGTAATAAGAGCTCTGGCAATTGCGACTCTCTGTTTCTGACCGCCGGACATCTCTGAAGGCATGTGATGTGCCCAATCTTTTAAACCGAGTTTATCAAGATATTCCATCGCCAAAATATTTCTTTGACGACGACTTACTCCTTGATAATAAAGCGGAAGTGCAACATTTTCCATCGCATTCTTAAAAGAAATAAGATTAAATGACTGAAAAATAAATCCTATAAGTTTGTTTCTGAATTCAGCAGCTTGGTTTTCACTAAGATTTTTTACAAGTTTGTCTGCCAAATAATAATCTCCGGTATCATAATTATCAAGAATACCTAAAATATTAAGAAGTGTTGACTTTCCCGATCCGGAGGCACCCATAATACTAACAAACTCCCCTTTTTCGATATCAAGAGAAATACCTTTCAACACATGAAGCGGTGCTCCCGTGTTGTAAGTTTTGTTAATGTCTTTCAGATGTATTATCATAATATCAATGGTTAAAATATTTTTTTTTACATATTCAACCATTTTTTTGCTATTACCGTGCCAATGTGTTTAATTAATTAACTATCAACAAATTAACAAAAATCATATAAAAAGAAAGTGTAAAAAAACTTTACAGTTCAAGTAAAAGTTTTTTACACCTTACAAAAATTTTTACTATTTTCTGAGCGCACGCATCGCATTGATAACGGCAACTACCGTAACTCCGACATCAGCAAAAACTGCCATCCACATATTGGCAACGCCGAGAGCCGCAAGCAACAGTACCAAAATTTTTACACCGATTGCGAATATTACATTTTGACGTGCAATTGAAATCGTTCTGCGAGAAATCAACACGGCATCAGCAATTTTGGAAGGTTTGTCGTCCATAATCACGATGTCGGCAGCCTCGATTGCCGCATCACTTCCCAAACCGCCCATCGCGATACCGATGTCAGCACGTTTCAAGACCGGAGCATCGTTGATACCGTCGCCGACAAATGCAAGTTTCTTTCCGTCAGACACTTCTGAAAGTAAACGTTCCACTTGCGACACTTTGGCATCGGGCAAAAGTCCGGCGTGATACTCATCAAGATTTAGTTTTGCGGCTACTTCTTTGGCAACTTCCTCACGGTCACCGGTTAGCATCACGGTTTTGTTAACACCCAACTTTTTGAGACGAGAAATTGTATCTGCACTGTCAGATTTCAGTTTGTCGCTGATTACGATATATCCGGCGTAAGAATTATCGATTGATACATGAATTATTGTTCCGGATTTTGAGACGGAATCGCATTCAATACCAAGTTGTTGCATAAATTTAGAATTTCCGGCACAAACAATTTTGCCTTCCACATCGGCTCTGATACCGCGACCCGGAATTTCTTCCACATCCGAAATTTTGCAACCGTCCAAAGCCTCATCGGGAAAAGCGTCGCGCAATGCTGCGCCTACAGGATGCGTTGTAAAATGTTCTACATGAGCGGCAAGATGCAAAAGCTCTTTTTCTGAAATCATATTCGGATGAACAGATTCTACAGCAAATTGTCCGTGAGTAAGAGTTCCGGTTTTATCGAAAACAATTGTACCGATATTTGCCAAAGTATCCATATAATTGCTGCCTTTTACCAAAATTCCGTTTCGCGACGCACCGCCGATACCGCCGAAAAATGTTAACGGTACGCTGATTACCAACGCACAAGGGCACGATACTACAAGAAAAATCAACGCACGATACAGCCAAACTGACAACGCATTGCCGTATGTTTCCGTGGCAAAAAATGGTGGTAAAAAAGCAAGAATTATTGCTGTAATTACAACTACAGGTGTATAAATTCTTGAAAATTTTGTGATAAATGATTCGCTTTTTGACTTGTTGGCATCGGCTGATTCTACAAGTTTTATGATTTTTGAGACAGCGCATTCACCGAATGTTTTTGTGGTACGAATTTTTAGTAATCCCGAAATATTGATACAGCCTGAAATTACTTCGTCGCCTTCAGAAACATCGCGCGGAACACTCTCGCCCGTAAGCGCAACGGTATTGAGCGACGACGAACCTTCTGTAACAAAACCGTCAATAGGAATTTTTGCACCGGGTTTTACAACAATTATTTCTCCGGGCGACACCATCTCAGGCGACACACACACGACACCTCCGTCACGCTCCACGTCAGCCGATTCGGGACGCAGATTCATAAGGTGAGAAATACTGTCACGACTTTTTCCTTCGGCATAACCTTCAAACATCTCTCCTATTTGAAAGAAAAGCATAACTGCCACTGCCTCAACAAATTCATTTTCAGCTCCGGGTAAAAATCCGATGCCGAGTGCGCCCGTTGTAGCAATTGTCATAAGAAAATTCTCGTTGAAAATATCTCCGCTTGTGATACCTTCCCAAGCCTCTTTCAATGTACCATAACCAACTGTAAAATAAGGTACAAGGTAAACTAAAAGCAATTGCCAAGTTTCAAGACTGAAATTGTTCTCGATAATTTTGGCAGTTACAAGCAAAAAAATTGTTACAACAATAAGAATCAATTTGTGTTTTGATTCGTCATGATGATGTTCATGATGATGTTCACAACTGCATTCATGGTTGTGCTGATATTGATGATTATTCATGATGTTTTGTTTTTTTAATTTTTCTGCGACAAAGATATCGGGAAGTTTTTGCAACCGGGTTGCAAGGTGCATGCAACTGAGTTGCAAATATGTCAACAACTTCTAAAAAAAAAACTTGGAAATTTACTGAACAAAAAATATATTTGGGTTCTGAATTTTATTTTAACTAAAACTCAAAAAAAAATGAAAGCAATAATAATAGGAGCAACCGGCGCAACCGGCAAGGATTTGGTAAAGTTACTGTCTGAAAATGAAGATTATACCGACATCGAACTATTTGTTAGAAGGGAAATTTCAGTAGAAAGCGGAAATGTAAAAACTCATATTGTAGACTTTGACAAACCTTCTGAATGGCAACAACTTGTAAACGGAGATGTAGCATTCAGTTGCATGGGTACAACATTGAAAGCGGCAGGCAGCAAAGAAGCACAATGGAAAGTGGATTATACTTATCAGCTTGATTTCGCGAAAAATGCCAAAGCTTCAGGCGTAAAAACTTTTGTATTAGTATCATCCGTTTCTGCAAATTCCAAATCCAGATTTTTCTACATGCGAATGAAAGGCGAGTTGGAAGACGAAATCAAGAAATTGAATTTCAATAAATTCGTAATCGTTCGCCCGCCTGTTCTAATTCGCAAAGGTACCGACCGCATGAGCGAAAAAATCGGTATGAAAGGTGTAAGAGTTTTTAACGCTCTCGGCTTATTCAAAAAAATGAAACCGATGTCAACCGAAAAAGTTGCTACGGCAATGATAAATCTATCCAAAGTTTCACCCGAAGGCGTAACAATTGTGGAAGGTCAGCAACTTTTGGATTTTCAAGGAAAGATGTCGCGCTGATTCTTGTTTTTTTTTTACAAATAAGACTCCAATGTTGACATCTGTTCTTCGGTAGTTGCCCAACTTGTAACGAAACGACAAACTGTAGAATTTTTGTCGAAAGGTTCCCAAATTGTAAATTCCACTTTGTCGGAAAGTGCTTTTACAACCTCGTTTGGCAAGACAACAAATTGTTGATTTGAAGGCGAATCGATATAAAATTTGTAACCCTTTGAAGTCAAAGTTTTTTTCAATCTCATGGCCATTGTGATAGCATGTTTTGAGATTTCAAAATAAAGATTGTCAGTAAAAAGAGTGTCAAATTGAATACCGATAGTACGGCCTTTGGCTGTAAGTGCGCCGTGACGTTTTATGATGTTGAAGAAATGTTTCGGAGCGTTGCCGCGAGGGAATACAATTGCCTCACCACAGAGTGTTCCAACTTTTGTTCCGCCGATGTAATAAACGTCGCAATGTTCTGAAAGCCAAGGCAATGTTACATCCGAACCTTCTACAATTAATCCGTAACCGAGTCGTGCGCCGTCTACAAAAAGTTTCAAATCATAACGTTTGCAAACTTGGTAAATCTCTTCGATTTCGTTTTTAGTGTAAATTGTACCGAGCTCTGTAGGATATGTGATGTATACCATACCCGGCTGAGCGAGATGTTCGCGACTTGAGTCGTTACAAAACCATTGCATGTAGTTTTCAAGATCTTCGGCGTGCATTTTACCGTTGTGTTGCGGCAATGCAATTACTTTGTGACCCGTAAACTCGATGGCACTTGCTTCGTGGATGTTGATATGACCTGTTTCTATTGCGATAACAGCGTCATAGGGCATTATACAACCGTCAATAACAGTCATATTGGTTTGAGTACCACCGGTTAAGAAAAAGATGTCGGCATTAGGACAACCGGTAGCGATACGAATTTTGTTGCGTGCCGATTCCGACCATTGGTCGAATCCGTAAGTAAGACTTTGCAAGTCATTTGTTTCTACAAGTCTTTTCAAAACAGCGGGATGTGCACCGTTGTTGTAATCTGATGCGAATGATAACATAATTTATTATTGAAGTTTTTATTATAAATTTCAATTTTTGCTGCAATCGTCTACATAAAAATGACGACGCAAAGATAAAAAAAGAGAGGCTGTCTCCAAAAAAAAGACAGCCATCTCCTATCATTCATTCCCTCCAAGTTTATTTATTAGTTCATCTAAAACAGGAATCATCGAAATAAGTTTTTCAAGACAAATATCACAATCTTTCAACAAATCTACCATACAGTTTGGAATAGATTCACATTTGTTTTGCAAATCTTTGCCCTTTTCTGTAAGGAAGACCAACTGCTGACGTTTATCACTGTCGGAACCGTGTCGCGACAAAATACCAAACTTTTCCATACGTCTTATCAACGGGGAAACGGTGTTTAAACCAAGTTTGAGTTTTTTCGCAATATCGTTTACCGGCTGATCGTCTTTTTCCCATAGTACCATCAAAACGAGATACTGAGTATAAGTGATTCCTAACGGTTTAAAAAAAGGCTCATACGCCTGAGTTATCAATCTGCTGGCTGTATAAAGCCTGAAACATAGTTGATTTTGAAGTTTAAGTTGTTCTATCGCCATAAAAATTTAGTATAACGTTTTCCTTATTGAGCTAACATCGCCACGATGTCGTCTTCCAATTTTTCAGGTTTAGTTGTCGGTGCATATCTTTTAATTGTATTTCCGTCACGAGAAATCAAAAATTTGGTAAAATTCCATTTGATTTCGTTTGACAAAAATCCGCCGGCTGCTTCTTTCAAATATTTGTAAACCGGATGAGCATTTTCTCCGTTTACTTCGATTTTTTTCATAATTTGAAATGTCACGCCGTAATTCATTTGACAAAATATTGTGATTTCAGAATCAGAACCGGGTTCTTGATTTGCAAACTGATTGCAAGGAAAACCCAAAACTACAAGACCTTTGTAATTGTATTTTTTGTTCAATTCTTCAAGTCCGGCGTACTGAGGTGTAAAACCGCATTTGCTTGCAGTGTTTACGATCAAAATCACCTTATTTTCCAAGTCCTTGAAATTCAATTCTGAACCGTTGCTCTTGAGAGCTTTAAAATCATAAATTTTCGCCATAATTGTTGTCTAAAAAATTGATGTTTATTTATTAGTTTTTAGTTTTTTTAATGTTTTAACATCTCATGTTTCTTCTAAGTTGTAATCATCATCTCTGATGTTTTTTTTGACACTGCAAAGATAAGGCAAAAAAAATTACCTCGCAAGCGATGTTTCTATTTTTAACAGACTTTAACATTATATCGCATACGAGGTATTTTATTTTTGCAGAATTTTAAATATTTTATATCAATTATAAATCTAAAACTTATGAAACTTGATTTTTTTACAATTATTAGGGTTAACGAATAAAAAAGGGAAAGTCAAAAAAAAGGAAGTCAATATAAAAAAATAAAGACCGTCTCACGAAAAGGGGAAACGGCCTTAACAAATATAAATAACAACAATAAAACCTATCTATTTTTTTATGAAAAACTTTTTATTCTTTTTAGCGTAGTCCAAACCAACTTTTACATTGCTTTTGATCGCGTTTGATGAAAAAGTTGCACCGGTAACAGCATCCACTTCAAGTTTCAACGCTTGGTCGATTGTTTTTCCGTTCCAAGAATTAAGAATTTTGCCGGCTTTTCGCATATATCCCGGAGTTTCTTGATTCTTAAGAGCAATTATACTGTCAACAACACCGTTTTTGATATAAATTTCAAGAGGTGTAATACCTGCAAAGCCTTGAATATCTTTACCCAAACCGGTGGTATTAATTACGATTGTGCCGTCTTTTAGCACTTTGGTTGTATCAGATACAGGTTGAAAGATTTCTGAATTGTTTTTTTTAACTGCTGATACCGCAATCACTGTCAGTAAACAATATACTAATACGAAAAACAAAAATTTTTGTTTCATAAATCCCAAGTTTTTTCAGTGCAAAATTAGAGATAAAATGTGATAGCACATCACGTTTTAAGAGACTTTAAGAATTAAATTTTGTTTTTTTAACTTAATAGGACTGTGTGGCCATAAGAAAATAATTTTTTGTTACTTCAAAAAAGTTTATCTAATTTTGCAACGTTAAAAAAAGCTAAAAAAAGATTCAAAATGACTGCAAATGTAAATAAAATTTTACCCCCCCCCTGATGGAATTCGCAATTTGTTGATGTTCAATAAATTAGCTGTTTTATTTTACCTGATTTTTCTTTTTAATACTTTTGCTGCATTTTCGCAAGGTTCTAACTCGATAAATATCAGTATTTGGGGTTGTGGAAATTATAGTGCAAAACTTTCTGATTATTACTCGCCCAAAAACGCTGGGATGTTAACTGTAATTGTCAGAAATACTGACTTCAAAGATCCTTATTTGCAAATCCAACTTTACATGTCGGTAACAAACGGTCTCAAAACTTATATCCAAACCAAAAGTCCGAACATCTCTAAAACTTTCCAAATCGGTTCAGGTGAGACACTTACGCTTACCGGTCAGGACTTGGAATGTATTTTTAATACGTATTATTTGAATTACAATAAGTCAAATTTTCAAGACGGTCAAAACATCTTGAAGATTTACGCGCGTGACACCAGAACTGGAAAAATTGTTAGCAATACTGCACAGATTTTACTAAAATCCGTGATGATAGCACCGCCAAAATTGACAAGTCCGGACGAAAATTTTACAATTGAAACCGACAATCAATTTTTTAATTTTGCTTGGCGTGGCGACAACGGCGGCGCAAATATCGCAACCCGTTGCAACTA
>JAFXZT010000175.1 GCA_017541145.1 Bacteroidales bacterium
CTGTCCGAAATATTTTGTAATTTTGCCCATGGTAACATGTTTTTGTTTAGCAACTGAAAGTTACCAAAAAAAAACGGGCTGCCTATTATGGCAGCCCTATTTTTATTCGATTTTTTATTTTTCTCGGACACCAATAAAAAAATATTAATCTTTGTTTTCATTCCGCGATTATTTTGGGTTTTGAGATTTTACCGAAAATTTCGGCTTCGTTGTTTTCAGACGGTGAAAATTCACATGTTTTGTCTTTTACATTTGTTAATTTATATTTTCCGGGGATGTTTTCTAATTCAATATTTTTGTCCGAAGTATTTATGGTATATTCTTTACCGTTGAGAGTATAAGTAACTTCAAAAGGCGCTGTCCCGTTTAAATTGATTTCCAAAGGATTGTCGTCTAAACAGATTTGAGAATTGTTGAAAGAGGCGGAAGTTTTGCCCTCGGAAATTACTATTTTTCGTGAAGGGATGTTCTTTTTTTGTCCGTTTTTCAGAGTACAACTAAGTGATACTGTATAAGTTCCCGGTTTGTTGTAATGATGTACGGGATTGGCTTCTTTTGATTTTTTGTTGTCTCCAAAATCCCATTCGTAAGTCAATATTTCTTTGTTTTTGTCAGAAAATGAGAATGATGCATTTTTGTTGCAATCGGTATTACATTGAAACAATTCATAAGTGTATAAAAAGTTTGGAAATTGTATTATAGCATTCGGGATGTTGGTATAGAGTGTTTGCAGTTTGGGATTGTCACTTTCAGAATCATATACAACCATTATATTTGAGTTAGCATCATCTATATATAGATTGCCGTCAATTCCGATTCGTATTTGGTAGATTGAGTTGATATTTCCTGATATTGGATTTATTATTTCGATATTGTCAGTTATGCCTTTTTCCAAGTCGCTAAGCGTTATTCTGTATAAATTATTATCATTCTTTTTGGCATTTGCGAAATACAAATATTTGCCGGTGGCGGTAGGGGAGTATTTGTTGAATTTTATTGGATATTCATTGATATTTGTTTCTTCTATTATGCCTTTGTCTTGATTGAAATGTGAAACCAAAAACTTATTATCACTTAGTTTCATACATAAAATTCCGTTATCGAATACGATTTGAGAACATTGTTGTTTATTGTCGCTATTAATATAGTGACAGTCATTTATATCAAATACTGATTTTTTTTTTCGATTATTTCTGTACCTGTTAATTTTATTGAAGTTATGCTGTCTGTATCCATATTTCTTGTAAGTATCCATATACTTTTGCCGTCTGTATGAGAAAATCCACATATAAAAGGTAGTAATTGACAAGCACTTTCTTTATAAATGCCCTGTAATTCATGAATTAAAAAATCTTTCCCTTTGTCTGTCGCATCAAAATTATTTTTACAAAAACAATATATTTGCGTTTTATACATTATATAATCTTTTTTATATTCGTATAGACAATCGGAGTGAATGATATAAACATATTTGTTGTCAGGACTTTTTAACATAAAAGGTTTTACAGTGTGAATATTTTTTGTAGTTGGTAAACAATTGTTTCCATTGATATAATTCATTGCAAATTTGTAAATCTTATTATATGAGTAATCATTGTATTTTTTTGTATAACCTAATTTTATAAAAGGGTTGCCATTATTATCAGATAAAATTTGATCGAAATATGTTTTATTATAAACACCATATATATTGTCGTAAGTTTCAAGAGAAGTTGTACCGTCAAGATTAATATGTAAAATAGTATTTTCACCCACAACCCAATTAGAAAATTCAAGTTGAGCAAATGAAAAACTCGGATAAAGGCATTGTAATAAAAATAGAATTTTAAATATTGTTTTCATGTTTGTTATATTTATTGATTAATATTATTGTTAATTATAGATTTGATATAGTTGTGCTGAAACTTTTTTATTGTTTCAGCACAACTATTATATTTAATTGTCAAATGGGTCAAATATCAAGCGAACCGAATAATGACAATCATGTGAATTCACGATGCAAAGTTAAATCAAAATAAAATAATTATATTGTAAAAAAACGACAAGTTTTTGCACTTTTATAAAATTCTTGTCGCTTTTTTACTTGAAATTAAATAAAATTTTTCATATATTTACAGTTTTGAAAAAAACTACTAAAGGATATGTATTATAACAAATTGAAACCTACGCTATTGCATCCTTATTATAGGAGCTGAAATTTTTGCTCCGACTTCACCGGCAATTGGTGTGGGGTAAACATATTCACACTCGCCATAGCGAACTTTGGTAATTTTATAAATTCCGGGAATTTTGGTAAGAGGAGAAACTGTATTGGTGATGTTGTCAATTTTGCTAACGTTACCATTGTTGTCAATCAATTCTATTGAACATGATTCTTTGGAGGAAAGAATGAGGTTAAGACTTTCCCCGTAACAAACATAAGAATTTTCAAAATATAATTCCGGTACGGGTATATTATCACAAATATTTTTTGAATCTGTTTCAGGACATTGATTGTCCATATACCACGAAGAAACAAATTTTAAAGGATACGAACCCGTCCCGATATGTCTAAAGTTATAAATTTCTTCATACTTGGTTTCTCCATTTGCATCAAGACTCAATGTAGAAAGAAATCTTGTTGAATTTTCGAACACATATATTTTGCCATCAATAGCATAATACATTAAGCTAAAAGCAAAGGTATTGATTTTCTTTTCCACAACAAGTTTCATTTTATCAAACTGAGGAATATTATTTTCGATAGGATACTCTACTATTTTGTAACTTCTAGCGTCATTATGTAGTGCTAAAACACAATATAGACGGGAATTGTCAGGGGCAATAATAGCCCCTTGCACCACGTTGTAATCTTCAAAAATCTGATTTGTTACTATTTCAAATTCTCCGGTTTCCCTATCAAAATTACCGTAGGTAACGCCGGATTTGTTTTTCCAGTCGATAAAATATGATGCAACGTAGTGTTGGCAATCTTTGGATAAACTGATATGACAATGAGGAAATCCAGACGGATAGATTTGATGCAGCGGTATTTCGCCAACTTTTTCAATACCTTCGGAAGTTAAAAGATACTTTGCAATGACTTCATTTTGTTCAACAAACATCCACATCTTGTCGCACTGCGAGTGATGTACTATTACATTGATGTCGCATATTTGAGTAAAATATGGTCCTTCTCCGCTTCCAATTGCTGATTTGGTTTTCAAGTCGATAATGGTGTACTTGTTAGGCTCAAAATAAAACACTAAATTATTGTTGTATGGACTTGGTACAAAAAATCCGGAAGTACAATTCTCAACAATGACATTGGAACTCTCATCATAAATTTTCCCGGACGAATAGGTAAGTACATGTTTTCCATTTGAATCAACATACCATTCTGCATTTTCTTTATGAGGGATAATTTTAACCGGACTTTGTGAAAAATCGTATTCATATCCATTTACATACCAATACATCGCGTGTTTGCTTTGTGCCATTACATCCACAAAAGAAATGATGTGGATTATAAAAATCCACATCATATAAAACGCTGTTTTACTGAATCTTACCATTGTTCAGGTGTTAAGTCTCTGACAAGTCTAATATTACAACACAATGTTGTAATGTTGGTATAATCTCTTGAAGACGTATTAGGATCCAAAGACCAAGTCTTTAACACGCCACATCCATTTTGTTTGTTTGGATCAATACCATTATATTTGCCCCAATAGTCATAATTATGTCTGTAGTCCAACCAGATACAAGCTTCATTACCAGGGCAGTTTTTGTTTTTGTCCTTGCTTATATCATACCAACTGCCGTAAACAAGCTTTAAATATTTACGAATAGGGCCATTTCCACCAACAAGTTTTTTCAACTTGTCCAAATCACCATATCTCGGCAAATGAAAGCCATTTTGGTGTTCACCCTTTGGGTCGGCTGTCGCAAGCATCATGAAATCCCAATCATCTTGTTCAAGGTCATCCAATTCGCCTTGCCATTGGTAAAAATAGCCGTATTTGCTTCCATCAGGATCATCTTTCCATGTATAATGGCATCCGATAAGATTTGTTCTCAAGTTTTCCAATAGCCATTCCTGTATCACTGTGCCTTTGCGGTCGCGAATTTTTAAGGTACGGTATCTTGTTGGCGGCTTATAATTGTTCATACAATAAACCTCACTAGTATCCATGATAATGAGTTTTTTAGATATGGGATATGCAACAGTGTCAAAAACTCTTAGTACAACATCGTTGTTGGCTGAGTTAATAACGTTAATATCAGCATCTCCTCTTTCAATTTCATCGACCTGACAAGAAAAGACAAGTGCAACCATGGCAAATAAAATTGCCCAAAAATAATTCTGTTTCATTAATATATTTCTTTTTATGGTTATTTTCTTGTTGGCGGAATTTTAATTTCTCCAACGGGTTTGTTTCTTATTTTTTGTAATTTTTTATTGATTAATATTGTTGTGAATTCACAATGCAAAGAAATAAAATAAAAAAATAATTATATTGTAAAAAAACGACAAGTTTTTGCACTTTTATAAAATTCTTGTCGCTTTTTTACTTGAAATTAAATAAAATTTTTCATATATTTGTAATTTTGAAAAAAAACTACTAAAGGATATGTATTATAACAAATTGAAACCTACAGGCTTGCTGGAAAAGTTTATTGAATGTTATTGGATTCTGAAAGAAGATAATTGTCAGATAATTAGAGAAATTAATCCGACAACTAATATTTCAGTATGTTTTCATTTATCAGGTAAGGCAAGTTATAAAAATTTGACTAACGACCTTTTTCATAAAAATAATCAATCATTAAAATCCATTTTAGATAAATTTGATAATTCCGAAACCTCGGCTCAAGATGTAATTATCGGTCAGCATAGGTCTATGATTGTAGAAAAATTAGAAAAAGGGATTGATTGTTTTGGAATTGAGTTCAAAACCGGTATGCGTAAAACTTTTTTCGGAAACGGGATGTTATGCCTTACAGAAGAAATTGTTCCGATAGAAAAATCAAATGTTTTGCTGTCTCAACTCTCGGTAATTATCTCAAAATCTAATCTAAATGAAATATTTGAAAATGTAAATAATTTTTTGACTGATTATTTTTTAACATCAATTCATGCTCAAATTATTAATCCGAATCTTTTTGAAATTATAAATCAAATTTACCATAATCCAAATGATTTTGATGTTAATCGCATCTCCGAAGAATTGAATATGAGTCTTAGAAATATGGAACGTGTGTTTAGATTTTTTACCGGTTTCAATCCCAAACAATTTATTTGTCTAAGAAAAATTCATAAAGTTGCCGTTGATATGATAAAAACTTTTGAAGATAATCATCCGGAAATTAATGTTTTGGGCTATTATGATCGTTCGCATGTCAGCAGTCGTCTCAGACAGATTAGCGGTCTGTCAGTGATTCAGATTTTTCAAAAATTTTCCAATTATCTTAGCTTTTCTCCTGATCCAATTTGTATAAACCGTGATGAAAACGGCATTTGTGGAATCATTCCTATTATTTAGATTTTTTTTATCAATCCAACTTTCGTAAGTGTGATTTTCAACGTAATACGTTATATATAAATATATTAATGTAGGGGCTGACCAAAGTTTCCGCCCTAAAAAAAGGTAAAAACTTTTATCAACTTCCGCAAGTAATTTTTATCACCTAATAAAACCAATATAAACAAATAAAAATCAATAAAATAAAATCAACAAGTTGTTTTTATTTTTACAAATTCAACTAATAAGTTTCAGAAAGAGTTCCTGTAAGAATTAGTTCAATTGGTAAAAACATCAGTTTCGTAGAAAATGATGTTTATTCGCTTTGCTTGTATTTGTGTGATTAGTTTCATTCGGTGATAAAATAATACAACTCACTTGCGAAAGTTGCGTTATCAATCTAAGAATTTTTGTTATTCGTCTTTGAAGAAATTAACTGCATTTCTTAAATTATCAGCTTGAGTTGCAAGCGCTTCAGCACTTTGTGCAAGCATCTCTGATGAAGAAACATTTGCTCTAACAACATTATTGATTTTTAAGATAATATCGTTAACTTGTCGTGCTCCGGAACTTTGTTCGTGGCTGGCAGTCGCGATTTCAGTAACAAGCGAATTAGAGCGTTCAATTTTCGGTATTGCCTCTTGCATTGCGCTATTGGTTTCCTGCGAGAGTTCCAAACCTTTGTGAGTCATTTCAATAATTTCATCGGCAGCAGATTTCGATTTTTGGGCAAGTTTTCTTACCTCGTTGGCAACTACAGCAAAACCGTTACCGTATTCTCCTGCTCTGGCAGCTTCTACGGCAGCATTTAAGGCTAACAAATTGGTTTGAAATGCAATTTCGTTGATTATTTCTATTTTTTCTGCAATCGACTTGTTGGTTTTCAACAGATTATCCGTATTTTTTACTACTTGATTAAACTTGTCGAATGCCTCTTGTGATGCCTTGCTTGTTTGTTCGGCGTTATAAGTATTTTGTTCGATATTGCTTGTAATTTCTTCCATTGTAGCCGAAAGGTCTTCAATACTGTTTGATTGATTTACAGAACCTTGCATTACTTGTTGTGACGAAGAATTTACTTGAACGGAGTTTGCTGCAAGACTTTCCGAGCCGGATTTTATTGTGTCAACAATTTCTGAAAGATGATTGCACATCTCTTTGATATCGTTGTACATCTCACCGATTTCGTCGTTGGAATCGTAATCAATTTTTGTAACAAACCTGCCTTCCGAAATCTTTTTTATCACTTCTGAAATTTTTTGAAGTGGTTCGGTAAGTACATGTTTCATACAAAAATGAATTGTCACCAAAATCACTAAAATTACAACAACAAGGAAAAAAATCATAATCATAAGATTGTTGTTGGCAGTGCTTCTAAGTATAGAATCCGGCAAACATCCGATAACAAACCATCCCGGTGTATTAGGAATTTTATGACTCATTGTATACATCACAACTCCTGTAGCAGCTTCTTTTGTATAGCAAGTATATGTCTCTCCGCGTTTTACAGCTTCTCCGATTTTCTCAAGACCGGGAAATTCTCTTGCTCCGTCGGTTATGATGTTGTATTTTAGAATCAAATCTTCAAATTCGCAACCTATAATTGTAGCATTTTCATCTACGATATATGCCATTCCAGATGAGCCGAATTTACTTTCTTTTGCAATCCGGTTCAAGTTGTCGAGAATAACATTTCCGCAAAATACGCCCACTACTTGTCCGTCGCGTTTTATCGGTACAGCAAGAGTGTATTTTTTTATTCCGGTTGATCGCGAAATATCGGGACTGGTCATTGCAAACTCTCTTTTCTCAACCATAATTTGTTTAAAATACTCTCTGTCAGAAATATTGGTTGATGCAAATCCTTTTCCGGCGATATAATATCTTCCATCGGGATAAGCAATAAACAACATATTATAATCAGACTTTTCTTCTTCGAAAAGTTGATTTAATTTATGTATAAATTTAGAACTATCCATACTTTCGAAAATATCTTCGTGAGCAACACGCCTCAGACCTTCACGGAGCATCGTAAGTTTTATGGATATTTCGTTTGCAGATTTTGCGGAAAGATCTTGCATACTTGTTTCAAAAAAAGCCTTTTGACTTTTGAAATTGGCTTGGTAGCTTACAAACATCATTAATGCCAAAGTGATGGTAATCAATGGAATGAGAAGCTTAAAAATTTTGGATTGTACAGAAGTCTTAGTCATAATATTTTGATTTAGTAGTTGCATTGGGCAAATATACAAATAATATACCTAAATAATAAAAATTTTTTGTACTTTTTTAAATTTATTTTTTTTGCAGAAAAATTTTTGTAAGATTCTCTGAAAGAATGAAAAAAAACGAAGAGAAGTTTTTCTCATTTTTGTCAAATAAATGCCAATTTTTTTTACTTTTGCGATTGATTATGACTTCAAACAAGCGATATTACAATCTTTATAAAACTCCGTCCGCCTTTAGCGATATGCTTATGGAGAGCAACGGCGATGTACTTACCGGACTTCGGTTTGTTGGTTCCGACTTCCGAAAAGATTTTGAAGAATCTGATTTGTCAGTTTTCAACGATACCCGAAAGTGGCTTGAGATGTATTTTAGCGGTCAAGAGCCTGATTTTACGCCTGATTATAAAGTAATAAATCAAACGCCGTTTCGCAACGAAGTCTACGAAATATTGTTATCAATTCCCTTTGGTAAAGTCTTGACATACGGCGACATCGCAAAGACAATTGCCAATAATCGCAAAATAGAAAAGATGTCGGCGCAGGCTGTCGGCGGTGCAGTCGGTAGCAATCCTATTTGTCTGATAATTCCTTGTCACCGCGTTGTTGCAGCGAATAACAAAATTGGCGGATACGGCGGCGGAATACAAAACAAAGTAGAATTGTTAAAATTGGAGGGCGCGATTTTTTGATTTGTCAACCCCAAAAAAAATGACAAAATATTGTACTTGCCGAATAAACCATTTTTTTGCAATCGGAATAAAAATCATTACTTTTGCGACTATTAATTCGCAAAAAATGCGAATTATTAACCGCAAAAAATAAAAAAGATGTACATCTACGAATCAAATAATTGGTAGAGAAACAGGTTTTGCGTCCGAAAGATGATAACCAAAGAAATGTTGAATATGAAATAATTACGCAACCTTCGCGGGCGGGATTTTGATTAAGAAAAAAAAGGGCGGAAACGATGAATTATTTCATGATTCCGCCCAAACCGAGTCCGAAGTCTGGTTGAAAAAAAAAACTAAACGCTTTTTTAATTGCTCAGTATATTTTTTTATAACAAATTTGTTTTCAGCTGCAAAATTAATTATTCAATCAAATAAAATAAAAAAATCTGTGTCAAAAATTTTTTTAGACAGTGTTTTTTATTTATTTGCCAAATTTGCTTATCAACAAATTCTCCAGTGCTTTTTGGCGTTCTGACCATGTGGAAAAGTCTGATGCTTTGATAGTTGCGCAAACTTTTACTGAAGAATCGGTTGTGAGTTTGCACGGTTTTATTTTGCCTTCTGAAATCAATTTGTCGGCTACGATGTTTGCCGCACCGATTACAAACCAACTGTCAACAGCATCTGTAGTTGTCGGTACTAAAAGTACTGATTCCTCGCAATTCTCAGTAGAAGAGTAGGTTACAGTATTATTGTTGAAATCGTAACTAACTTGTCCGTAATTGATTTTTCCGGTTGAAACATAGTTGTAACTGCAATTAGGATGCCTAGAAATGCTTTCTTTGAACTTTTTTGAAGTTGTGATATACATATTTTGAGGATCGGCGGTTGGTGTTCCGTCAAATTCAAAATGATATGTAAATGGTTCAAAAATATTGTTATTTAATGTAACAGACCAAATTCCGGCGGTATCTTTTTGCATTTCAAATCTTTGTTTTTCGGTTACAAGTTCAACCTTTTGAGATTCAGGAGCTTTGAAACGGAAAATAATGCTGTTTTCGGTATATTCCGGAGAAATTAATGGTTTTGGAAATAATCTTGCCATCACTCCGGGAGTAAACTGTTTTTCGTTGCCGGTAGCTGCCAAAGTCGGTTTGGCATTTGACATCGCATTTTCTGCGGCTTCGGGTTTGAACAAAAGTTGCATCGAAATATTCAGAAAATACTTGGCATTCATCCATGTATGACCGAATTTGTCAGAAGTATACTCCTTTACGCAGCGGATACCTTTTTTGTCCAAAAATTCAGTGTAATCGCGTGCATTTCCGTACAGAAAATCATCGGTTCCGACTCCCAACCAAAAGAGTTTAATTTGAGAATTTGTGGATTCAGCATTGTCGTAAACGTCCTCAATTTCGGTGGAAGTAAACGAGCTGTAACTGCACAGATACGAGAATTTGTCAAGATTATGAAGTCCTACAGAAAGTCCCTGATTGCCGCCGCGAGAAAAGCCGCCGATTGCACGGTGATCTTTGTCGTTGATTGTGCGGTAATGACTTTCGATATACGGCATCAAATCGTTTGTAAAGTCAAGACTGAAAATATCTTTACCAAAATTAGTTTGAGGTACCGAAGCAGCATCCGGCATTACGGGCAAAAGTTTGTAAGGATTTCCGTAAGGCATTACGATAATCATTTCTTCAGCTTTGTTGTCGGCTACAAGATTGTCAGCGATATAGTTAGCGCGTCCCACTTTGCTGTAAACCTCTTCGGTATCGGTTGTGCCGCTGATGAGATAAAAAACAGGATATTTTTTGTCAGTACCGTCAAAATAACTTGGCGGAAGATACACAACTGCATGATTTACAGCTCCTAAATTTTCAGAATAGTAGTTAACATATTCAATTTTTCCGTGTTTAACATCTCTGATATCGTGCGGAAGATTTTTAGAAGAATCCGAAATTTCCAAAAGACTGTTTTTGAATCCTTCGTTTGGAAAATACGCAGCACATTCCGGATCCATAATGCTCACTCCGTCAACAACATAACAATACGGATACATATCCGCGGCGGCAGGTCCGAGAGTTGCAGTCCACAAACCGGTGACAGAATCTTTTTTCATATCGTTGCGACCGGCAAACTGTACGTCAACCTTTACGTCCTTGGCATTGTCGTTTTTGTAATAAAAAGTAACAGTTCCGTCGCTGTTACATATTGTTGATTTAAAATCAGTTACATGAGGCTGTTGCATGCATCCCGCAAGTGCTAGCAGCGGTAAAAACATCAATCTTTTCATTTTGATTTGGTTAAAAAAATAGTAGCAGCGAAGATAGTAAGTTTTTGCATAAAAAAGAATGTAAAATTACAAAAATTAGGTTTTTATTTTTCGGGAAAATAAACATAACTTTGCGACTTGAAAAATGTTAACTTATAAACTCATAAAAATGAAATTACACGAAATAAAAATTACTTTAACATTGTTTTTAGCATTGTTTGCAATTGAGGTAAACGCTCAAACATTAAAAAAAGTTTACGACGAAAATATCAATCCGATTGAACAAATAGATCAAGCCGTTGAAAAAGCAAAAAGTTCAGATAAATATGTAATCTGTCAAGTTGGCGGCAATTGGTGTCCTTGGTGTCTGATGTTTGCTGATTTTATTACGAAAGACGATAAAATCTGTAAAATTATTGATGATAATTTTGTTTATATCCATGTTAACTACAAACCGAATTCAAATTCAGAACAAGCAGAAGCATTGATGAAAATGCTTAAAAATTGCGGTCGTTTTGGTTTTCCGGTGTTAGTAGTTTTGGACGAAAAGGGTGAAGTTTTACATATTCAAGATTCATCATTTTTGGAAGAAGGAAAGGGTTACAATCAAGAAAAAGTTATCCGTTTTTTCAAAAATTGGACTCCGAAAGCAGTAAAATAAAAAAACTCTGATGAAGATGTATTTTACGACATTTTCATCAGAGTTTTTTTTATTAAGAATTATGGTTTTGCGTTTTTATTGTTCTCTTGCTGCTTCGATGTCGAAATAGAATACAACCCAATCTTTATATATGAAGCTATTTTGGTCATTTAATTCACCTCTATAACCGTATATTTGGTATGTTTTGTCAGGTAATATTCCGCAGTTACCTTTTAGCGATGCTCCTGCTGTAAAATATGTGTCATCTTTAACATTTACAACCCAAGTACTGTTGATTTCAGTAGAAGAAATTTTACCGTCACCGTCCCAATCATATAATGCAAAATAACTATATCTGTAACCTCCATAGGTTAATTTGTATACATTAACTTTGTCGTTATCTTTTGTTGCTGTGTATTGTTGGTATTCATTATTAACAACGTCATTAAGTGTAAGTCCTGCTTCTTCGAATGAAACAGGTGATTTGCCTGTCGCATATGTCGGACCATCTATTTCTTCCAATATAGAGCAGATTTCATAAAGATATGTTCCATCATAAGCGTATGATTTTTGGTCAATAGTAATAATACCTGATTCATATTTAGCAGATTCGTTGATTACTAATTGATTATCATCCTCAGCTGCGATTTTGGAAGTTTTAACCCATTCTGTTTTATATCCTTTTACTGTTTTGTCGCTCTTTGTGTAGCGTTTAGAGAATACATAATATTTACCGTCATTTTTAAGTAAATAATTTAAATTCAACTCAGTTTCACTTCCATTGCGATCTTCAAGCAAACCTTTGTTTTTTTCTGAAAGGTCATACCATGTGTTTGTTGTATAAGTTCCTATTTTATAAACATATTTTAAATATGTTTTATATGAGTAAAGCCAAAAATGAGTAGGTTGATAGTCATCCAAGTCTTTTACTCCATAAAGAACTTTGTTTTTGGCAGGAATTTCAGCAGTAAATGCGCAACATTTAATAACTTCTGCTTTGTATTCAGAATTTGCAGAAACTTCTTGTTTTCCGGAAACTTCAACACCGTCTTTTGTGATTGATAAAACTTCGTAACCATCAAACTCACTGCGTTTTACTACCTCATCAAAATCTACTGTGATGTTTTGACCAACTGTAGAAGTACCCAACTCAATTTTTTCTCCGTTCAAATCAATTGTTACTGTAAATTTTTCTACAGTTTGTTCTTGATTTTGTTCTTGGTTAGAATTCTGGTTTTGTTCTTGGTTAGAATTCTGATTTTGTTCTTGGTTAGAATTCTGGTTTTGTTCTTGGTTAGAATTCTGATTTTGTTCTTGATTAGAATTTTGGTTTTGTTCTTGGTTTACTTCCTTTTTTTCATCTTTATCATCATCTTTGCTACAAGATGAAAAAACAACTGATGATGTTGCAAGTAACATCATTAGTGAGTACAAATAAATTTTCTTCATTCTTTTTATGTAATTATAAATTAAACTTTATCGATGCAAAATTAAGTTGTTTTTTTGTGACATTTAAAATAATTCATTTTTTTTTTTTTTTTTTTGATGTGATTTTGCAAAATATTGAGTTAAAGATACATATATAGGTAAAATTATATTTCTTCGTATATATTATAATAAAAATCTACGAGAAGTAATTATTAATTTTATTTTTGGAAGAATTTGAGTTAAATGATGTTTGTTCTTCTCATATCTTTCGATGCTTTTCTCAAATACCAATAACTTGCAGAATTGTAGATAAATATGAAAATTGCAAGCCGAAGTATAGCTTCATACGTTTTTGTCCGTCCCCAAAAAATCCTAACTTTGCACTGCCTTGCTTAACGTAAGGCAAACTACATAGTCGTTATTTTGCACCGATATAAATTATGGAAAACATCACTGTCGATATATCCGCTGCCGTAGAGGTTATCAAATCGGCGATATTGCAGACAAGAATATTTTTGATTTGCCACTGTCTCAGTATGTTACGACGTATTCCACGGGTATGAAAAAGAAACTTGCTCTGTTGGCAGTGCTTTTGCAGGGCAACGAGTTCTTTGTTTTGGACGAACCTTACAACGGCATCGACATCAACGGTAGCATCGCGCTTACAGAGATATTGCTGAAACTCAAAGAATTAAACAAGACCGTGATTATATCGTCGCACATATTTTCGACCCTCAGCGATACTTGCAACGAAATTTTAGTACTCCGCGACGGCATCATTACCGAAACAGTTCAGCGCGCTGATTTCCAAAAACTTGAAGATGAAATAAAAGGTTCAAGAATAAAGGATTTGGTTAATAAACTCGGTTTGGAGTAATTCATAAAAAAACGAGATTTGGCTGATTATATTATCATATCCAGCCAAATCCTGATTTTTTTGTAAGATTTGGCTGAATAAGTTGGTATATTCAGCCAAAAGTCGATGATTAATCTAAAATACTTTTTCTATTAACTCACAAAAAACTTTTTGCCACATCAAAAAAAATCGTTACCTTAGCCGACTGAAATAAAACAAAAACTAATATTCAAGAAACAGAAAGTAATATAAATTTACATATTATAAAATATTGAGCTTTACGCTCTTATTCTCAATTAACGAAAATTCCCCAAATTTTTGAAAGCACGAGAATAAGTACGCGAGTAAGGTTCACGCTGCATAGCGTGAGCCGTTTCGTGCTTATTAGTGCTTTGGGTATTGGGGAATACCTCGTTAATTTAATAAGCAATTATAAGAAACGGCTTCACGCTTTTTTATTTGCTTATTGTTGGGGGCGGAAGTTCGCTAAAAAGCGAATGAAACGATGATAACGAAAGAGAATTTTCCACAAGTTCTTGTTTATTTGAACTTTGAAAAAAATGGCGATGTTTATACCAAAACATTTTCACAATTTGGTATGTGTGCAATTAGTGTTGATTTCAAAAGCAAGCAATTGAATTATCCTGAAAACCTTGGCTTCAAAATCAACGACCGCACAACTTGTAATTTTGAACATCCCGAAAACTTTGTGGTCTTTGAGTGCGTTCATCGTTTGCTTGAAAAAGGCTACCGTCCCGAACATATAGAACTTGAAAAACGTTGGAATCTCGGACACGATGCCAAAGGTGGTAAAGCGGACATCTGCGTTTACGACAAAGATGGAGCAAATATGTTGCTTATTATCGAGTGCAAAACTTCGGGCAGCGAACATACCAAAGCCTTGAAACTTTTGAAAGAAGATGGGGGACAATTATTTTCTTATTGGCAACAAGAACGTTCTACCAAATGGCTTTCATTGTATGCGTCAGACTTTAAGGATGGCATAATTTCTTTTGAAAATTATATTATTGATTGTTCTGATGACGAGAATGTTAAAAAATTAGCATCGAAAGACAAATCTATCAAATTGTACGATAAAGCCCAAACCGTTAATGATTTGTTTGAAGTTTGGGATGAAACATACGACAAAATTATCTTTGAGAAAGGTGTAATTTTCGGCGAAGACTCACAAGCGTATCAAATTGGAGTGCCACCACTTAGAAAGCGAAATTTAGAAGATTTCAAACCCGAAGATAAAATTGTAAACCGTTTTGAGGAGATATTACGCCATAACAATGTGAGCGACAAAGAGAACGCGTTCAATCGTTTGGTTGCTCTATTTATCTGCAAATTGGTTGATGAAATACAAAAGACTGATAATGACGTGGTTGAATTTCAGTACAAAACAGGTTCCGACACTTACGAAAGTTTGCAAGACCGTTTGCAACGCCTTCACAAAGAGGGAATGGAAAAGTTTATGGACGAAGAAATTTACTATGTTTCTGATGATTATGCTGAAAATCTATTTGCACAAAAATTGAACGACAGCAAACGCAAAGCCGCCATTGAGGATTTGAAAAATACAATCCGAATATTGAAGTTTTACAGCAATAACGATTTTGCTTTCAAGGATGTGCACAACGAAGAATTGTTTTTTCAAAATGGTAAAATATTAGTAGAAGTTGTACAACTGTTTCAGAAATACAGAATTGTGTATCCTTCAAAACATCAGTTTCTTGGAGATTTGTTTGAACAACTACTTAACAAAGGATTCAAACAAAACGAAGGACAGTTTTTTACACCAACACCAATAACACGTTTTATTTGGGATTGTCTGCCAATGGACAAGATAATACGTAAAGGCGATACTTTTGTATTTCCAAAAGTGATTGACTATGCTTGTGGTGCGGGACATTTCTTAACAGAAGCGGTTGAGGCAATCAATGCATATTTTACCACGAACAATAATGCGGAAGCCATCAAAGAAAATGCGTGGTGCGAGCATCATATCTTTGGTGTTGAAAAGGATTATCGTTTGGCGCGGGTGGCAAAAGTGTCGCTCTATATGAACGGCGCAGGACAAGGCAGAATTAAATTCGGCGACGGATTGGAACAATACACAGAAGAACAAATCACTAACAATACTTTTGATATATTGGTTGCTAATCCGCCTTATTCGGTAAGCGGATTCAAGGCGCATTTGAAATTGAAAAACAATAATTTTGAACTTTTAGACCAAAATCTAATAAGCAACGATGGAAGCGAAATTGAAACTCTGTTTGTGGAACGAATTGCACAACTATTGAAACCACAAGGAATTGCGGCGGTTGTTTTACCGTTGTCGATTCTGAACAACGACAGCAATAGTTATATTACCGCCCGCGAAATACTTTTACAGAATTTTTATTTTAGGGCAGTAGTACAGTTAGGGAATAAGACGTTTGGTGCTACCGGAACACATACATTTGTACTTTTCCTCGAAAAATACAATGAGCCGCCCAAAAAGTGTGAAATGGTCAAAGATATGGTATCTGCAATTCTTTCAGACAGTTTCACTGACGATTGGGAAGATTCAGATGTTTTTTCAAACTACATACAAAAAATAGGCGTTGACGAAGAACTGTACAAAAAATTTGCGGCAGAAACTATTACCAAAGACGAATTACTACAAAACGATTATTTTGCCCAATATATCAATTGGTTCGACAACTTGACAGAAATAATTAACAAGCGTAAGAGCAACAAGTTTAAAAAACAGACTGAGGTAGAACAACAAAAAGAAATCCGCGAACTATTTTTCAAGATTGTCAAAAATGTTGAAGCCGACAAACTGACATATTTTGCATTGGTTTACAAACAAACCACGCTTACCATAATTGCACCTGCCGACAATGCCGAACAGAAGATATTTTTGGGTTACGATTGGAGTAACCGCAAAGGGGCGGAAGGTATTCAGATTAATCAGCCCGGCGGAATGCTCTACAACGACGCTAACCGTTATGCAAACGATACGTTGGCAGCGGCAGTCCGTTGTGCTTTTGAGGACAAAACGCTTTCTCTGTCAGACACATTGCAAAAACATTATGCATATTTACGAACCCAAGATATGTTGGATTTCGGCAGAACATCGTTTAATAAGGCTATCAAACTTACGGCAGATAAGAAGATTGAAATTAAAAGCAAATACCCGTTGGTAAAATTGGGTGCAATTGCTGAGGTTTTGAAAGGTAAATCTATAACGTCATCACAAACAAAAGAAGGCTCTATCAAAGTTGTGGCAGGTGGTACGGATTATGCTTACTTGCATAATGAAGCAAATCGCCCAGCAAACACAATCACAATCAGCGCAAGCGGTGCTAATGCAGGCTTTGTTAATTTTTGGAAAGAACCTATATTTGCCTCTGATTGTACGACAGTTAGGGGAAAGAATGATTTGCATACTGTATTTTTGTATAACTTTCTAATCTCAATACAAAATCAAATATATTACTTGCAGAAAGGTTCTGCACAGCCACACGTTTATCCCGATGATTTAAAACTAATTCTAATTCCCGATGTTGATAAAAACATCCAAGCCCAAATTGTTAGCGAATGCAAAAAAGTGGATGATGAATATAATTCAAGTCGAATGAGCGTGAATGAATATAGAAAAAAAATTGCAAAAGTATTTGAAGATTTGGAAGTAATATTGAACAATACTCAGGATGATTCTTAATACGGTTGCGCCGAGAGGAAGAAAAAGATTTTGGAGAAGTATTTGAAATAGTCTATCTTTGTACAAAAACAACATATATGAAATATGCAAAAAAATATCCAGAACATATATTTGTAGAAGAGGTAGGTTTTTGTCCTACGCAAATATATTACTACTTTACTGACAAAGAAAAACATCACTGGTGCGCATATTTACGTCAACGCCGACAGTCGGAAGTAACTTTTGAATTTGTTGCAACGGATGAATTTCAGGAATTTAGCGATGATTACCATATTGGACAGTTTATTTCGTTAAGTCGAAAATACAATTTCAACATTGATTCAGAAGAAGAAATGTTGAACGAAATCCACGCTATGGAAAAACGAAGTACTTGTGTGGTTACAAGCAAAATTCATTGACGTTCAATTCCCTAAAAATCCAACCAGAATTACAACACGTCCAAGTTTCAACCTTTAATTCATAACCTCCATTTCGTCATCTTATGTGCGCACACCAAATTCACAGCCACAACCATCACGCCGACCGCCATCTGCCAAATATCAACCGTGAGCAACATAAAGCATTGCTTTAAGATATAGGTGCTAATTGGCAGACAAATAATGCTCGTTGCTAATACAGGAATATATTTTCTAAGGACAATCGACTGACCAATATGAACCACGTAATGAAACGTCAGCCCAATGGAAGCGCCGAGCCAAATATTCCAAACAAACTGATTGTCTATCCACAACGCCAACAGTGCAATAATTGTAAAAACCACAAACTCCTCTGCCACCGCCAATGCAAACCCCTCGTTGGTAGTTCCGTGAAAAAGTCGGTTGATTTTTGGGAAACGACGTTGCAGCATATCCTCGTTGCGGTCGAGAAAAATCCGCATACCAATAATCTCCTCCAAATCGTGGAAGATGAACAGCATAGGAAGGGCAAAGGCAAATGATGCCATAAACGTAAAAAATGTGTAATTAGTCAAACAAAGGTAAGGATAATTTTCTGATTATTTTTTTCAGGACTCGATCATTATATTTACTGTTTGCAACAGATAAACTAAAATTTGCAGCCACTAAACCGATAGAAGGAATATACGAATTCAAAACAAACAAGCCGCGTGCATCTCGTTGCTGTTTGAAAAACTATTGAGTCTATTACAATACAATTCATTTCGCACAGATAAAAGGTAAGAAAGATGTCCGTACGAAGGCAAACATTCAACGATATAAACAACAAACTACGCAAAGTACCACTTGACATTGAAAAATTTAAGGCTCTACACTCTGACGTGAAGGAATAATTTTTCTCCACCGCCAAAACATTTTTTTGTCTGTCCCAAAAAAATTATCCGTACCTTTGCCCGTGCATCGCCGAACTATATTTCAGCCGGCGGGCAACTACATATTGAAAGGCGTTACTTGCGCTTTGTTTTTGAAAACAAACATACAATTGAATATGAACGAAGCACCCTTATTTGTATATAGCGACGGTATAATTGCCGACAAGAGTTACGTGGAATGGCTGTCCGATGTCAAGCAACGCTTCAAAAACAGCCAAATCAAAGCGGCTGTCCGCGTAAACTCGGAAATGCTTTCGTTCTATTGGAGTATTGGACGCGACCTTGTTGCTCTCAAAGCCGAACAGCGTTGGGGGGCAGGCGTTGTCAAACAGTTTGCCCTTGATATGCGCAATACCTTTCCCGAAGAAACAGGCTTTTCTTATACCAATGTTAGATATATGAAACAGTGGTATATGTTTTATTATGAACAAATTACAAATCGCCACCAAGTTGGTGGCAAAATTAAATCCGACGAAAAAAGCCACCAACTTGGTGGCTTTTTAGAAATGCCACACATCTTTGGTCTTGTGCCGTGAAAACACCACGTCCTTATTTGCTCCAAATGCAAAATACTTGACGAAGCGTTATTTTATGTCAACATTGTGGCAAAAGAAGGTTGGAGCCGCAGTTATCTCGGAAACCAAGTGACTGCCAAACTTTTTTCCCGTCAAGGCGCGTTAGTCAACAATTTTGACAAGACCCTGCCCGAACCGCACAACGATTTGGCGAAGGAACTCTTGAAAGATCCATACAATTTTGAATTCCTGACAATGAAAGAACGCTACGACGAACACGACTTGGAAGATGCATTGGTTCAGAACATCACCCGTTTCCTGTTGGAATTGGGACAAGGTTTTTCATTTGTTGGTTGTCAGATGGAACTGCAAATGCCCAACGGACAAGCGTTCTTTCCCGACCTTGTATTTTATCACATTCCTCAGCACAGATACGTAATTGTAGAACTCAAAGCGGTAAATTTCATTCCCGAATTTGCGGGCAAACTAAACTTTTATGTTACTGCCGCCGATGAACTATTGCGCGGCGAGGGCGACAATCCGTCTGTGGGACTTGTCATTTGCAAATCGTCAGACAAGACTATTGTTGAATGATCGCTCAAAGACATACAGAAACCTCTTGGCGTAGCCACGTACCAATTACAAGAGGTTGTTGAGCGAACTGTCAAAGAAATTGCGCTTCGAAATAAAAAAAAGGACAAATAAATCTTCACCTCCAAAAACTTTTTTTGCAATCCCAAAAAATTCTCCGTACCTTTGCCCTTGCATCGCCGACCTGTATTTCAGCCGGCGGGCAACTACATATTGAAAGGCGTTACTTGCGCTTTGTTTTTTTGAATGAACTATGGAAAACAAAAAATCCCTTATATCGTTATCACAGGCGGTAGAAACAATCAAACAAGCCATTCTTCAAGGACAACTTGAAGCCGTAAAGGACGTTAACCGCGTTCAACTTGCCGTGTACTTCGGCATTGGAAGATACTTGTCGAGGAATACCAAGCGATTTGATTGGGGAACGGGCGTTATGGACAAAATCAGCCAACAACTCCATAAGGAACTGCCCGGACTGAGAGGTTTTTCAAAGTCTAACTTATATGAAATTCGTAAGTTTTACGAAGAGTGGAAAATGTTAGACTCTAATTTTCCAGTTGCAACTGGAAAATTACAGCAAAAAGATTCAGCGGTTACAACCGCTAAATCATATACCACAGAAAATCAAATAGATATTCACAACGCAATAGTAATCCCCAACATTTCGGATTTCCCTATCGAGGACTTTTTCAGCGTTCCTTTCACGCATCATTCCAAGTTGATTTCGTTGTGCAAAGACACCGCAGCACGGTATTACTATATCCGCCGCACCGCCGAGGAACATTTGTCGGTTGACGCTCTCGAAACTATCATCAAGCGCAATGATTACGATAACCGAGACAACATTCCCAACAACTTTGACAAGACTCTCCAAAATTCCAACTTGGCGCGAAAGGCTGTGATGATGTTCAAGGATTCATACGCCCTCAACTTTATCAACGTGGAGGAGATTGGCGAGCGCGACATTCAGGATATCGATGAGCGTGTTGTGGAACAGCAAATTGTCCAAAATATCAAGAATTTCATTATGACTTTCGGTAATGATTTTGCATTTATCGGCAATCAATATCATTTGGAAGTCTATGGCGTTGACCATTTTCCAGATTTGTTGTTTTTCAACAGAGAACTTAACGCCCTTGTTGTGGTGGAACTCAAAACAGGAGATTTCAAGCCAGGCTACTTGGGGCAGTTGATGTCGTACTTACAAATCCTTGACGACAAAGTGCGCAAGCAACACGAAAACCCATCCATTGGCATTGTCCTCTGTAAATCTGCCAACAAAGACTATGTGGAATACGTAATCCAAAAATACGATAGTCCAATGGGCGTAGCCACATATAGCACATCTGCCGATATGCCCGATAATCTCCGCAAGGCTCTACCAGA